>OZ241351.1:3595000-3829929 GCA_965200355.1 uncultured Binatia bacterium (SeqCode)
GCCAGCGATTCGAGAATTACGAATTCAGAGGGGGCCGAGTTTGCGAATGCCTCCCGCGAAACAGTCTATGCAAACTCTCTGGGATTTTGTGGCCGCTACCATACCACGAGCTTCTCGCTGAGTGTTGTTCCGGTCGCTTCTCAAGACGGGGGAATGCAACGGGATTACTGGTATTCATCGCAACGCAAACTCAAGGCTCTCGAAACGGCCCAAGCGGTGGGCCAAAAAGCCGCCGAACGGACGCTCCGTCGTCTTGGGGCAAAACAAGTACGGACCCAAGAAGCGCCGGTTGTCTTTGAACCAGAGACCGCGGCCAGCTTATTGCGTCATCTGGCCAGCGCGATTTCTGGCCCGGCCTTATATCGAAGGACGTCTTTCCTCTTGGATAAAATCGGCGAAAAGGTGGCGGCAGACGGGATATGTATCGAAGACCACGCCCGTATTCCCGCGGCTTTAGGCTCGAAACCTTTTGATGCAGAAGGACTGCCGACCCGCCAGAATCTCGTCGTTGAGGACGGGGTGCTCACGAGCTATCTCCTAGACACCTATTCCGCCCGCAAACTCGGGCTCAAGACCACAGGAAACGCCAGCCGCTCTTTTGCCGATGCTCCGGCGGCCAGCACAACGAACTTCTTCTTCCGGCCTGGGACGACCCCACCCGAGGATATTATTCGGTCAGTCCACTCCGGCTTGTATGTCACCGAGCTGTCTGGATTCGGCGTCAACCCCGTGACTGGCGACTATTCGCGAGGAGCGGTCGGGCTGTGGATCGAAGCCGGAGAGATCGCCTATCCGGTGGAGGAAATTACCATCGCGGGCAATCTGCTCGATATGTTCAAACATATTGAGGTCATAGGCAACGACTTAGAACGGCGCGGTTCCATTTCTGCACCGACGGTAAAAATTGCGCGCATGACGATTGCCGGCACCTAAACGTCTTTTTGCCACATACACGGGAAGACGCGAGGCGACGCTCCGCGTGCGACAAAAACTCTACGCCTATCTTGCGGACCGGCCAGGCGGGGCAACGTCAGCCGAGTTGCTCCACCAGATTTTTGTCTCAGGCGCAAACGCCCCCCTTCCTTTGCCACGTGACCCGGAGTTGGGTACCCGCCTCATCCAGACCGCCCTTGGTGCGGATCAGCACTGCTCCTACGATGCAAAAACAGACCGCTGGACGCTCACCCCCCATGCCGCCCTCAATCGCCGGCTGCACGAGGCCCAGTTTGTCGTTCTCGATCTCGAAACGACCGGCCTCAAGCCCGGTCAGGCGGCCCTGACTGAAGTCGCCGCGGTTCACGTCAGCCACGGGAAGCTTGGCGAGGAGTTTCATACCTTACTCAATCCGGGTCGGCATGTTCCAGCCAGCGTGACCCGTTTGACTGGCATCACCGATGCTATGCTCAGGGACCAGCCGCGGATTGAAACCGTCTTTCCCCAGCTCCAGCGTTTTCTCGGTCGGGCCGTCATCGTTGCCCATAATGCCAACTTTGACCTTGGCTTCCTGAATGATGCCGCCCAGCGGCTCTCCGCGGCCCCCTTGCGCAACCTCTCCGTCTGCACCCTGAAACTGGCCCGGCGACTCGTATCCGGCATTCGGTCCCGTTCACTCGCCTCCGTCGCTGCTCACCTTGGCGTATCGTATCCAACCCAACACCGCGCCTTGGCCGATGCGCGTGTGACCGCGGAAATTTTCTGCATTTTTCTGGAACAACTCGCCCAACACGGGGTGACCACCCTCGGCCAGCTCCTCGAATTTCAACACAGCGCCCGAGATGGACGCCGTTTTGAATACTTTTTGTCCCCCGCCCGACTCTGGCGCGTATTCCCACCAGTCCCGGCGTCTATCGAATGCTCGGCACCGCCGGAACGCTCCTCTACATCGGGAAGGCGAAAAACCTGCATCGCCGCATCAACTCGTATTTCACCAATTCCTCGGGCCATAGCGATAAAGTCCTTGACTTAGTGCGCCAAGTGCGTGACATCAGCTACGAACAAACTGGCTCAGAGCTTGAGGCCGCCTTACGAGAGGCGGCCCTGATTCGCGCCCTCAAACCGCCCTATAATCGGCTTTCCAAACATCTCCCTCGGGTCGCGTTTCTCAAGCTGACCGTCAGGAATGCCTATCCCCGGCTGTCGGTCGCGGCCAAGCCAGGGAGTGACCGCGCCCTGTACGTGGGGCCGTTCCGAAATCGCGACTCCGCCGAGCGAGCCCAACATTTGCTGGCGCGACTTTTTGGCCTCAGGACGTGTCGGGGGAATCTCTCACCAACCCCCGATGCGGCACCGTGCGTACACGGTCAAATTGGTGCCTGTACGGCACCGTGCGCAGCGCGCGTCTCACGCGCGGCCTACCAAGAACAGGTGCGGCGTTTCAGCGCTGCTCTCAACGGTGAAACCTCACTGTTTCGGGAGACGTTAATAGCAAAGCGGGATCGTTTCGCTTCAGACCTCCAGTACGAGAGCGCCGCCCGCTTACAGCAGGATATCGAGTTGCTCGATCACATTCTCCGTCTCCATCAACGCTTTCAGTGGATGGTGACGCGGGCAAATGCCTTTCTTTTATTACCCAGCCGCCAAGCTAACGCGGCCCAGGCATATCTCGTCCTCAACGGACGCCTTGTCGCAAACCGCACCGTCTCTACGTCTGCCGACTTGGCCCATTTTACCGCTCTGGCCGAGAAACATTTTCATACCGACCGAGATGTCCCTCTGCGCCCCCACGAAATCGATGCCAGTGTAATTCTTTCCGCCTGGTTGCACGGCCCGAGTCAAGCCCAGAGCGCGGTCTTTCCGATTACCGCCCCGTCAACCCTGCACGGCCAAAGGGACGAACTTGAGGTGGCCCTGAGCGACCTCCAACGCATCGTATTTGATGAGGGCTAGTCAGCAGACGCACCAGCCTCCAGGGACTTGCGACCCGCCGAACCGCCCCTTATAGTTTGCTCATCATGACAGCGCCGTCAGCCCCCACACGCTTGCAAGAACTCCTCAAGCGGCCAGAGCCAGCCTGGGTCCTGGGAGCCCACGATGCACTCTCAGCAAAGCTGGCCCAGGAGGCCGGATTTGATGCCATCTGGGCCAGCGGATTTGGCATCTCGGCCGCCAATGCAATGCCGGACGCCAATATACTCACCATGAGTGAATCATTGGCCGCGGTCCAGCGGATGAGTACCGCCGTGAGTATTCCGGTCATTGCCGATTGTGATAACGGCTTTGGCAACGCCATTAATGTCATGCGGACGGTCGCCGAGTACGAGCGGGCTGGGGTGGCCGGCATTTGCCTTGAGGACAATATCTTTCCTAAACGGTGCAGTTTTTACGCCGGCGTCCAGCGCGAACTCGTCCCGATTGACGAGCACGCCCGGAAAATCCAGGCGGCGACGGCCGCGCGTCAGAACCCAGACTTTGCCATTATTGCCCGCACCGAGGCTTTTATTGCCGGTTGGGGAAAAAGCGAGGCGCTCCGCCGCGCTCGGGCCTATGCTGAGGCAGGGGCCGATGCCCTGCTCATCCATTCCAAGGCGGCGACGTTCGATGAGGAATTGAGAGATTTTGCCGCCAGTTGGGATCTCGCCTGTCCGCTCGTATCCGTCCCAACCACCTATGCCGACATCACGGTTCACGATCTTTCTGCCGCCGGCTTTCAGGTCGTGATTTTTGCCAACCAGACCCTGCGCGCCGCCGTCACCGGGATGCGCAGTGCGCTGGCGACCCTCAAGCAGGAGGGCCGGCCGGCGGCCGCTGATAAACAAATGGTGACATTGGCCGAAATCTACGACCTCGTCGGGGTGCCAGACCTCCAAGCCAATGAAAAGAAATTTCTCGTCCCCGGCGGTCATGAGGTAACGGCTATTATTATCGCCGCCGGCTTTGAGGAAGACCTCCTCCCGCTGATTGAGGACCGTCCAAAAGCCATGCTGGAGATCAGGGGAAAGACCATTCTTGAGCGGCAGATTCAGGGACTGAACCAATGCGGGATCAGAGATATTGTCGTGGTCCGTGGCTATCATAAAGAGCAGATCAATCTGCCGAATATCCGCTATTATGACAACAACCGCTTCCGTGAGACTGGCGAGCTCGCCTCTCTCTTTCTGGCTGAGGCCGAGATGACGGGCCGCTTTCTCTTTCTGTATTCGGACATTCTTCTTGATCCTTCCATTCTTGAAAAATTGCTCAAGTCTCAAGCCGATGTCAGTATCGTGGTTGACCGTGCCTGGAACGATCACGAACCAGGGCAGGCAGAGGTCCGCGGGAAGAAGCCGGACTTGGTGGTCACCCATCAACCGCCAAAGACCGGCTACCGCTATCTCCCAACCGCTGAGACCACAACGCTGACACAGATAGGCCAAGAGATTGGGCCGCACGATGCCGATGGTGAGTTTATTGGCCTCGCCATGTTTTCCGCCTCGGGAGCCCAAGTCTTACGGGCGACCTATCAAGAGATGCAAACGGGTCATAATGCGGCCCAGCGCTTCCATGAAGCCGACAGTCTAGAAACCGCAGCCTTTACCGATATGCTCCAAGAACTCGTTGACCGCAACCACGACGTCGCCTGTGTGGATATTTATAAAGGTTGGCTTGAAATCGACACTTTTGAAGATTATCGACGTGCCTGGGCAAAAATCCACTAGCTCAAGAGGACCGGCTACGCCCCCCATCCCCGTCTCCAGTGGAGAGCCCTATGCACTCACAGCACCTGGCTGCCCTCATTAAAGACGAATATGCGTTTTTGCTGCGCGAACGGAACCACTGGAGCCTCACCGCTGGTCCGCAGGACTTGGAGCTTGTGGCCCACGCGCTACGCGTTCTTTTACACACCCAAACCACTCCAGACTTCCCGGACGACTATCGGGCGCTCGTGGCCTGTCAGAACGGAGCCGGCGGCTGGGGTCCGCTCTCTTCCGATACCGAGAGTACCGTCTGGGTGTCGGCGTTCTGCGGCCTGATGCTTATGCGCGACAACCGATTTCTTCGGCACGCGCACCTGCCCCAGGCGGTCCAGCACGCTATCGACTATTTTCTTGATACCCAGCACCAGGACGGTCGATGGGTTGACCCGGCCTGGGCCGACCTGGATACCACCAGCCATCCGGTCAGCTTTTTTAATGTGGTCATGGCCCTGGGCGAAACCCACAGGCAGCAAGAAGTCCGGCACGCCTGGCAGCAGGGCATGCGCTTTATCATCGACAACCAGAGCCCGGATGGCGGCTGGTACGACGATGAATTTCACCCGTCCGGCGTGGAGATTACCGCTCACTTAATCCAGGACGCGCTGGTCGCTGACCTCGTTCTTGCTCAACAGGTCAGCGGAGTCCGTGAGGCCTGCGCCAAAGGGACCGCCCGGTTGTGCGACTGGCAGGCCCAGGCCGGCTCGTGGAACGAAGAGAATGTTGACCACACCATGGACTGTACGCGGTCCCTCATGCTGGTGACCCATATTCTCCAAGACGCCCACAAGCGTGAGGTTATTCGGCGTGGCCTCAGCTGGATTCTGCACAATAAGAATGCCCACGGCTGGGGCGATTTTCCAGGCATGGAGACCAATCTGGAACGCACCTGTGACGGCCTCGATACCCTGCTGAAATATCAAGCCTATAGCGCCAGCGACCCGCACGCGGTGGTCAAACTCTGGGGATATCTCCCCTAGGCAGCGGTACGCCTCGTTCATGCCATCGTCGCATTCGCCAACAGCAAGCGGCTGGCAACCAGCCTGCCAAGCCGACGCACTTCTCCCCGGCGAACGGAAACTCGTTAGGCTTAACGGTGTCGAGATTGCCCTTTTCAATCTCGACGGAGTAGTCCTTGCCATCAACAACCGCTGCCCCCACCGCAGAGGCCCTTTGATTCGTGGCTATACAGACAGTGCCGGGGGCATCAAATGTCCGATGCACGGTTGGCGCTTTGACCTGCGGACCGGACAGAGCCGCCGGCCAGCCCACGCCACAGCGTACCGGACAAAAACCGAGGACGGGACTGTGTATCTCGCGCTCCTGCCAGACATCATACAGGCGGCGCACTGACCCGCCGATTTAGACCTTGCCCCGTCTTTGCGCGCTGAACTCCGCTACCCAGCAGTACAGGACGGGCACGACAAACACGGTCAGCAGCGCGACGGCCATGCCGCCAAAAGATGGGAGCGCCATGGGCACCATGATATCGGACCCCCGTCCCCGCGAGGTGAGGACGGGTAAGAGCGCGAGTAGGGTCGTGGCAGTGGTCATGAGTGCTGGCCGGATGCGGCGTTGAGCCGCCTCCAGGACCGCCGCTCGAATATCCGCTCTCGTTTCGGGCCCCCGCTTTTCAAATCGCTGTTTGAGGCAGGTTGCAATCAGAACTCCGTTATCCGTCGCGATCCCGAACAGCGCAAGAAAGCCGACCCACACCGCGACGCTCAAATTAAAAGGACGGACCTGGAACAACTCACGGAAATGTATTTCGCCCACAGCGAAATTGAAGAACCAGTCTTGGGCGTAGAGCCATAACATCAGAAACCCGCCAGCCCAGGCGACAAAGACCCCTGAGAAGATCACAAAGGTGGTGAGCACTGAGCGAAATTGCACATACAGAATAAGAAAAATCACCAAGAGCGTGAGGGGAAGAACAATGCCCAGCCGCTTCTTTGCGCGGAGCTGATTCTCATAGCTCCCGGCAAAGGTATAGCTCACCCCGGCCGGCAGTCGCCATTCACCGCTCGCCAGTTTGTCTTGCAAATACGCCTGGGCTTGCTCGACAACTGCCACTTCGGCATAGCCCGGCTTTTTGTCAAAAACCACATAACTCGTCAGGAAGGTATCCTCACTCTTGATCACTTGCGCGCGGCGCTCGAATGCAATATCTGCCAGCTCGCGGAGCGGGATATGTTGTCCGAGAGGCGTGGGAATGAGAATCCCGCCCAAGGTGTCCAGATCGTTGCGGAGCTCTCGGAGATACCGAATCCGCACCGGATATCGTTCGCGTCCTTCGACCGTCAGAGTCAGCGGCTTGCCGCCAACGGCGACTTCGATAATCTCCTGGACATCCTTGATCGTCAGCCCATAGCGGGCGATCTGAGTGCGCTTAATCCGAATCTCCAGATACGGCTTGCCAATAACCCGGTCCGCAACAACGGTTGCCGGTTCGATGCTGGGCACCGCTTTCAGCCATGTTTCCATCTGTTGTCCGACCGTATCAAGACTTTCCAAGCTGGGTCCTTTGATTTTCACTCCCATGGGCGCACGCAGGCCGGATTGCAACATGACGATTCGGGCGGCAATGGGTTGAAGCTTGGACGCGGACGTCACGCCTGGGATTTTCGTGACCCGGACGATTTCATGCCAAATATCATCGGGAGTCCGAATGTGGTCTCGCCACTGCCGATACGGCCGGCCGTGCGGGTCTGGAATAAGCCGCCCCTGCGCGTCGCGGACAAAGGTGTCAGCGGCTGCGTCATAGCGAAAAGAGACCGGATAGCCGTTGGCATCGACGCGATACTCCGACTTGTAGTTGATCACGTTCTCAAACATAGAAACAGGAGCCGGGTCGAGGGAAGAGTCTACCCGTCCCAGTTTCCCCACGCTCGATTCGACCTCAGGGATTGAAGCGACGGCCATATCGAGCTTCTTGACCACATCCAGGGCTTCTCCAATGGACGCATGGGGCATGGTCGTCGGCATATACAGAAATGACCCTTCGTCGAGTGGCGGCATAAACTCCTCGCCCATATGCGCCCAGATCGCGCCCCCGGCGATCATCACACTGAGCGGCAGGGCTGCGAACAGGCATTTATGTCGGAGACACCAGCCAAGCAGACGGGGGTACACGTCCTGAAAAAACTTGAAGCCGGCCAACGACAGGGCAATCAATCCGCCCACAAAGACCATGTTCACGGGGGTCCCGGTTTCGACCCCAAGGGGGAGCCAGGACCGGACCAGAAAGAACAGGGTCATGACGATAATGGCAACCGGAGCGCAGAAACGCGCGTAACGGGAAAGCCGCGCCCAACGAGAGCGCAACGTCGCACCCACCAGGGGAGAGACACCCAGCAGCAGCAGGACCAGACCGGGGAAAGGATAGGTCCCAATCAGCACGAGGCCGGCCACAACCTCCGCAAGAGATACGGCTTGCCGCAGCCTGGGTCGCCCCGGCCCATCCCGAAAAAAGAGCACCGCGGCGGGTGGGATCACAACCAGCGTCACAAAGAGTGCCCCCAGCAGGGCAAAGGTCTTGGTGTAGGCAAGCGGGGCAAACAGTTTTCCTTCCGCGGCCTGAAGGGCAAAGACGGGCAGAAAACTCATCACTGTCGTCAGGACGGCGGTACGCAGCGCCCCGGCAACTTCGATAGTGGCCTCATACACTGTCTCTAAACGACTCTGCCCGACTGGGGCGGCGTTCAGGTGGAAGAGAATGTTTTCACACAGGACAATGCCCATATCGACCATCGTGCCAATGGCGATGGCAATCCCAGAGAGAGCCACAACATCGGCCGGCACCTGAAACGTCTGCATCAGAATAAAAGCAATCAGGATCGCCAGGGGCAGCACCAGAGCAATCAGGAAGGCGCTCATCAGGTGGAAAACCATAACGACCACCACAATGATGGTCACAAGGACTTCTTCTATCAGCGCGGCCTTGAGCGTCCCGAGCGTCTCAAGAATCAATCCCGTCCGGTCGTAGAAGGGCACGATGGTCAGTTTTGACAGCGTGCCGTCAGCAAGCGTCTTTTCCGGCATACCCGGAAAAATTTCGTCAATTTTGGCCTGGACACTCCGGATTGTCGCGAGCGGATTCTCACCATAACGGACAACAACAACTCCCCCCACGACCTCAGCCCCATCTTTGTCAAGCGCCCCGCGTCGCAGCGCCGGACCCAGACGCACCTGCGCGATATCTTTGACCTGAACCGGGATATTGTTCTCCCGAACGGTGATAGCGATGTCCTCAATGTCTTGAAGCGTCCGAATAAAGCCGACACCACGGATAATATATTCCACCCGGTTCACTTCGATGGTTCGCGCACCGACATCGAGATTCGAGTGGCGAACCGCATCAATAATCTGGGCAAGACTGACGTCATACGCCCGAAGCGCATCGGGGTTGATATCGATTTGGTACTCTTTGACAAATCCACCAATAGAAGCCACTTCGGCCACGCCTTCCGCCCCCTGCAAAGCATAGCGGACGTACCAGTCCTGCACGCTGCGGATCTCGTCCAGATTCCAGCCACCGGTGGGATTGCCCTCGGGATCACGGCCTTCGAGCGTATACCAGAATATCTGCCCCAAGGCAGTCGCATCCGGTCCCAGGGCGGGCGAAACATCGTCCGGTAACCGGTCCGGGGGGAGGCTGGAGAGTTTCTCCAATACCCGAGAACGGGACCAGTAGAAGTCAACTTCGTCCTTAAAAATGAGGTAAATGGAGGAGTACCCAAAATACGAGAAGCTCCGAATGGTTTTGACCCCAGGAATCCCCAGCAGGGAAACCGTCAGCGGATAGCTGATTTGATCCTCGACATCACGCGGCGACCGCCCTGGCCATTGCGTAAAGACAATCTGCTGGTTCTCGCTGATATCCGGGAGGGCATCGACCATGACCGGATTCCGGGGAAGAAAGTCGAGCTGCCAGTCAAAAGGGGCAACGATCACACCCCACGCAATAAGGCAGGCCATGGAGAGGGCCACGGCCAGCTTATTTTCAAGACAAAAGCGAATGACGGTGTTCATATCGCGCCCCGGTCTGTCTGGGGATGTCAATGGACATGCGCCCCACCGGCCGGACCCCCGTGTGGGTTCATCATGCTGCGCTGACCCTGAATCTGGAGGTCGGCATCGATTTTGAACGCCCCGCTTGAAACGACCCGCTCTCCCTCATGGACGCCGGCTCTGACCACGTAATAATTCCCTGCACGCGGCCCGAGCGTCACGGTTCGGCCCTCGTATGCTCCATCACCGGGCTTCTGCACGTAGACAATAGCCCGCTTCCCCGTCATGAGTGGCGCGGACGCTGGAATGACCAGAGGCGGCCCGGCCGGGTGCTCATGGTGAGCGCCAACCAGCGGGAAGGTGTCGGCGAGAACCAGCGTCATGCCGCAAACAGGACAACTGCTCTCCTCCTCGCGTATCACCTCTGGGTGCATAGGACAGAGATACTGGCCAGCATAAGAAGGCCCCACAACGGTTCCCTGGTCCGAAATCTGAGCCTGGAGCGTTGCGGTGACGAAGAATCCAGGCTTCAGTCTGAGGTCGGGATTTTCTACGTTCACCCGCACCCGGACGGTGCGGGTTCTCTCGTCCAGGAAGGGTTGAACGAAAGACACGACCCCATGAAACTCCTCCCCAGGAAACGCCTCAGCCCGAAAAGCCACCTGTTGCCCGTAGCGAATCCAGGGCAGATCAGACTCATAGGCGTCCAGATACAGCCACAGGCGTGACAGGTCGGCAATCGTGTAAATCTCGGTCCCCGTATCCACATACATGCCTTCGTTAATTTGCTTCTCCACCACAATCCCGCCCATGGGCGCGTAGATGGTGATCTGCTCATCGGCCTGCCCCCGTTTCTCAATCTGGCCCACCTGCGTCTGCGTCAGCCCCAGCAGGCGCAGCTTGTCTCGGGCGGCTTGCACCGAGCGCTCGGATGAGCGTTTCACGAGAAGGCTGGTGCTCCCACGCAGTCGGTCAAGTGAACGGGCGGCCTGAATCAACTCTTCCTGGGCAGACAGGAGCTCCGGACTGTAGAGCGAGACCATATGGTCGCCCTGATTGACGCGAATCCCGGTATAATTCACGTATAGGCGGTCCACGCGGCCGGGCACCCAGGCAGTAATATGCTTGAGCCGCGTTTCGTCATAATCGATCTTCCCGACCAGCCTCACCTCTCGGGCGACCCATTTCCGCTCCACCAGTGCGGTCTCAAGCTGGATCAAGTGCTTGGCCGTGTCGCTGAGCATAATCTGCGAGGTCTCTGCTTCTCCCCCCTGTGGAGCGGGGGCGTGTGAAGCCGGCCTGTGCATGTCATGCCCCGCGTGCTGAGCGTGATCTGCGTGCTGAGCGATACCTGCTCCAACTCCTGTCAACAGCGTCAGACCGAGGAGTAAACCTTTCGTCATGAAAACCTTAGTATTGCTCATTGGATTCCCCTTCCCCTCTCCCCGTGAGAGAGGAGACCGCTATATCCGCCACTCAGCCCAAAGAGCTTTGTGATAGCGATGGCTCGGTCCGTTCGAGCCCGGCTCAGGGACAGTTCGAAATCCAGCAGCCTCCGGCCCGAGTCAAGTACGTCCAGGAAGCCGGCCTTGCCACTCTCATAGGCAGTAAAGCTGGCTTCAATAGACTCTTCGGCTTTGGGGAGCAAGGTATGGACAAAGAGAGCGATTTTGCGCTCGGCGTCGCGTAGCTCAAAGCGCGCCTGGGCAAATTCTGAGGCTAACACAGCCACCCTGTCCCGGCGCTGCTCCCTGAGACTGTATTGCCGCAGGACCGCTTCTTCGACGGTCGCCCGATTCTTGTGCCCATAGACCGGAAGGGTCATTGAGAGCCTCGGCAGCAGGGCATCTTTACCGCTGGCGGTCGGCCCCGGACGGCTATCCGTCGCAAGGTAGTCAAGACCCAGCGTCAAATTGGGGTAGGCCGCCTTCCCCGCCAGTTCGACCCCCACCCGTCTCGCCTGTATGAGAGCATCGAAGCGTGCCAGCTCCGGGTTGTCTGTGAGGATGCGCTCTTCGGTCAGCCGCCGAGCCGTGCGCCCGTCCGCCTCTCGGAACGGGTCGGGTGGAATATGAATGGCTGCCGTCGCCGGGCGGTTCAACAGCGCGTTAAACGCGACTTGGGTCGGGGGTATGACCTCGCGGAATTCGGCGAGGCGGTCCTCTAATTGTCCCAGCTCAGTTTGCACCCGAACCAAGTCGCTATGGCTGCCAATACCGGAGCGAAAACGGACCTGGAGGACTTTTTCCCAGGATTGAACCAGATGCAGGGTCTCTTCGGCAATACGAACCGTGGCGTGCAGATAGACCAGTTCCGCATACGTCCTGACCACCTCTAAAACGAGGCTATTCTTGAGGCTGAGAAAACGATAAAAAGCCGCCTGGGCTTCAAAATCGGCCGCATCACCCCGCAGAGCCAGCGTTCCGAACCACGGAAACGCCTGGCTCAGACCGAGCCGATGCTGTTGGGCTCCGACCCGGGTCTCAACCGAACGCAGGAAATACCCATAAGTTAGTCGGGGGTCGGCAAGCGCCGTCACTTGGGGTCTCTGCTTGAGGGCGGCCTGATAGGCCGCAAAACTCCCCCGCAGCTTGGCGCTGTGTTCAAGCGCATACAGGACATAGTCCTTGAGGGCCGGCGGAAATCGTCCGGTCATGGAGCCGGGAGGCTGGGCTTGGCTCTCTGGGCTGCCGGCCAGGCCAGGCGCGTCTTCTCCCAGCCCTGCTTGGGAAGTCGTGCTCTGAGGAATGGGGGGCGACACTCCGGTACGTGCAGAAGAGACGGCAGCCTGCGTGCATCCCAACCGGAGAGGCATGGTGAGAGCAAGTGTCATTATTAAGAATCGCCACGCGAAAACATTCATCAGAGGCTCCTTTCGCACTCCTGGTATGAGCGGACACGCACCGGGGGCGGGGCGACGGCAACACGCCGTTGCGATCCGGGAATGGGAAACTCTCACCGTCAGGGTGAGAGTCGGGAGATTTAGAGCCGGAAAATGGACAAGGACAGATAGCGTGGCACCGCAGCTTGGGCCTGTCCTGCTCGGGCCCGAAGAGCACTGACTAACGGCCGGGCAGAAGCACCCACCGCCACGTCCACACACGAGAGGCAACGCGAGGCAGAGACGCTTGCCGCTGGCTCCGTGCCGGCCAATACCAGAGGCTTGAGAAAGAAATGCCCTTCGCAGTCTGCGCATTCCCCAGGAGTGGGCTCAGAGGCTCTGTCCGCTGTATGGCACGGGGTTGTCTGGGCACTCTGGGCTGCTTCAGGAGGAGAGGGCTCGGTCGTCCGAGTATGACCGGCAGCAAAGCACATCTGGGTGCAATGCAGGAGGAGCGCCAGGAAAAGCAAGGCGACACAGTAGCGCTGGTAAACTCGGTCCATAGTGCTACCCTAGCATAGGAGCAGGACTGAAACCACGCAGTCTGCTCGGAGGGGCTCCCGCCAGCCGTTCGGGACGGAGCCCCAGCCGAGAAGCGAGTACCCCGATGGAATGCCAGCGCGACCTCTTTTCTTTGCCCACCGGCCAACACTATCTCAACTGCGCCTATATGTCGCCGTTATTAAAAGCCGTTGAGACTGCCGGCATTCGCGGCTTGCGACGCAAGGCCGTCCCGGCCGAGATTGGGCCGGCCGATTTTTTTGCTCCCGCCGAAGAATTGCGACACGCGTTCGCCCAGCTCATTCACACCTCGCCCGAGCGGGTCGCCCTCGTCCCTGCGGTGAGCTACGGGATGGGGATCGCAACCGCGAACATTGCCCTCAGACCGGACCAGAACGTCGTGATTCTCGGCGAGGAGTTCCCAAGCAATGTGTACCCCTGGCTGGAGCAGTGCCAGCGCACCCGGGCCACGTTACGCAGGGTTGACCGGCCCCAAGACGCGCGCGCACCGGGAGCAGTCTGGAACACGCGCTTGCTCGAAGCTATCGATGCCCGTACTGCCGTCGTCGCCCTGAGCAGTGTGCACTGGACGGACGGCACCCTCTTTCATCTGGAACAGATTGGACAGCGCGCGCGTGATGTGGACGCCCTGTTTATTGTGGACGGCACCCAGTCGGTCGGCGCTCTGCCGTTTGATTTCGAGCGGATTCAACCCGACCTTTTGGTCTGCGCCGGCTATAAGTGGCTGCTCGGTCCCTATCAGTACAGCTTCGCCGCCGTCGGGGACCGTTTGCTGAACGGTGAGCCATTTGAGCACAACTGGATTAACCGCAAAAACAGTCAGCATTTCAGCACCCTCATCAATTATCAGTCCGCATACCAGCCGGGGGCGCGGCGTTTTGATGCCGGGGAGCGCTCGAATTTTATTATGATTCCCATGCTCCTCGCCGCTCTCAAGCAGATCGACACATGGGGGGTCCACCATATCCAGGCTTACTGCGCCCGGCTGAGCGAAGCGCTTGGGCCGGGCCTCGACGGTACGCCCTACACGCTCGCGCCATCCCACGAGCGCGCAGCCCATTTGTTTGGTATTCGGATTGCCGATGCCGAGCAGATCCCCGCTCTTCTCCAAGCCTTACATCAGCGCGACGTGTATGTTTCACAGCGCGGGTCCTCCATTCGCGTGTCGCCCCATGTCTACAATACAGCGGAAGATATGCTGGCGCTGGCTGAGGCGCTGCGGGCCGTCGCCGGCTCAGCCCCGCCCGTCTCTTATTGATTGCGCTTGTCAGCTTGTCGATTGGGGATATTTGGTGTATGGCTCTGATTTTCGGAGGAGAAAAGGAGGGGAAAATCATGCGGACAAAGACATCTCTCGCGGTAACAGTGCTCGCGGCTGCCCTGACATGGACCGGATGTGAGTTGGGGGCAGACCCAGAAGAGGTGGTTAAAGAAATCGACAGTAAGCTGGTCGTGACTGAGATTGACGACTTCGAGTGTTTTCGCGCCGAGGTTCAGTCGGTAGAGCAGCCGCCTCAGCTTATCCCGCAAGAGGCGGGAGCGACCAGCCCAGTCGTCAATGGAGAGGCCACCATTCCCATAGTCGTCAACACCGGCCAATTCACCATTACCAAGATACTGCTCACGATTCCTGAGAATTGCGGAGCGGTCAACGGAGAGATTGAATACAGAGGCGACCCAGAGTCCAATGTGTCTCGGCCGTTTCCGCTGACCTTTAACTCCGGTGACACCGAGACCTTTCCGCGGCACACCTTCAAATAGCGTCGCAGTTGCCCCGTTGCGGCCTGCATGCCGGCCCTTTTCAGACTGACCGCTCAGCGTTGGGGTGCTGAGCGGTTTCCGAGACACGCTCAGGGGGAACCGGGCCGGCTTACCCGCCCCTCTCTCGTAGTACTCGAAAACACGAAAGATGATCCGCGTCGGTCTAAAATAAGACGCCTGCTTATTGACGACTTGTCGCTTCACCGTTTGCGTCGTCCAATTGCCAAAGGCGTCGTACCGATAGCTAAACATCTCTGCCTGTCGTTGCCGCCCACTGTCCACGTATACCAGGCGCTCGGTCGGGTCACCGTTGTTATTGAAGTGGACGTCCGTTCGCTCACGCAGCCGGTCGGGCGCCGCGTACACAAAAGAGACACGGGTCACCAAGGTTCCCCGAAAATCCCGGTGGTAAACGACTTTTTTCACGAGCGTGTCTGCCGCGTCATACCAGAACTGCTCGGCGATATGTCCCTGGCCATCGTACCGCGAGGCGGTGCGGTTTTTTAGCGCCCCGTTCGCCTGATAGGTCCGGGCCTCGGTTTGTCTGCCCCTGGCGTCATACTGAAAAATCGCGCGTTCCGTCAGCACCTCCCCGGCCGCATAGGAACGCGACTCCGCCAGGACCCCGTGGTCCGCATAGGAGGAAACCACCCGTCCAATGAGGCTGTTCTCCGGCCCATAGCGCTGCGCTTCTCCTTCATTGGTATGCGCGTCGTAGAAAAAGATCGCGCGCTCCTGGAGCGTTCCAGCCAGATCATAAGAGCGACGCTCAATGAGATGGCCGCGTCGATCAAACCGGTCGGTCCGAACCGGCAGTTCGGTCTGCGGCTTCCAGCCGTCACCGTGTTTCACCACGTCCGCCCGAAAGATGGATAACGACCTCACCGGCCCCCGCAGCCCGAGGAGAGCTCTTTCAGTCTCGGTTTGCGGCCTCACGCCGGGAGGGCCCATACTTTCGCAGGACAGGCAGAATACGCCAAGGAGCAAGGCGTTCAGGAGCCGCTTCATATCTCACCCAACCGTCTTGACATTATTGCTCCATTTTCCGTATGTGGGACAGGTATGGTAGACTTCATACTTCCGGCCTCACCCAGATGAAGGACGCCCCCCATGCTGTTCCGCGAGCTCAACCGCAGCGCCACCAAAACCTATCTGATTGGGTGCGAAAAAACACGGGAAGTCGCCCTGATTGATCCAGTCCTGGAGAAAACCGACCGCTATCTCGCCCTGCTCGCCTATTATGGATATACGCTCAGCAGCATTATCGATACACATACCCACGCGGATCATCTGACCGGCGGCTGGGCATTACGGGCCCTGACCGATGCGCCGGTCATCATGCACCGGCGTGCCCCTGCCCCGCATGTTGATCTGCATGTCGAAGACGGTCAGCTCATCCGAGTTGGAACCCTCACCCTGCACGTGCTGGCGACCCCAGGCCATACGCCGGACAGCATGTGCCTCCACACCGTGGATCGGGTGTTTACCGGTGATACGCTTTTTATCCACGGCACTGGACGCACCGACTTTCCCGAGGGCGACCCGGGCGCGCAATACGACAGCATCTATCACAAGCTATTTCCACTGCCCGACAGCACGCTGGTCTTTCCCGGCCATGACTACCGAGGGCATACCCAGTCCACTATCGGCGAAGAGAAACAGACCAATCCGCGCATCGCCGGGCGCAGTCGCCAGGAATATGTCGATTTGATGAACACCCTCAACCTCTCGCTGCCAGAGAAAATTCAGGAAGTGCTCCAACCGAACCAGTCCGCCATTGAAGACCAGTCCATCCAGTTTCCGAGTCTGTCCGCGCTGAACAGCGTGCGCCAACTTTCTGCGCACGAGGTCCAAGCCCAACGGGAGAGCACCCCGCCCCCGCTCTTGCTCGATGTACGTGAGCCAGACGAATACAGCGCTGACCTTGGCCATATACCGGGCAGCCTCCTCATCCCCCTCAGAGAGATGCCGACGCGCGCCGGAGAAATTGAACCCTATAAAGACGGCAATATCATTGTGGTGTGTCGGGCCGGAGTTCGCAGCACAACGGCCGCCGCCATTCTGACTGGTCTTGGATTCGAGCGGGTTTCAAATCTCAGGGGGGGAATGCTGGACTGGAACGAACAGCAGTTGCCCATTGCGCGCTAGTTGGGAGAGCGTGGCCGTTCGCTTGAGACCCAACGCGCCCCGTGGGCAGGAGAAACCGCATGGAAACACCCCCTCACGCCACGTCCTCAGCAACATCCGCCGTGAGCTGGGCCAAGGTCATTGATAACACCAAATGTATTGGCTGCCATGCGTGCAGCACGGCCTGCAAATCAGAAAACCACGTCCCGGTGGCGGTCAATCGCACCTATGTGAAATACAGCGATGTGGGCACCTTCCCCAACGCGCGCCGGGCCTTTCAGGTCACGCGCTGCAATCAGTGTCAAGACGCCCCGTGTACCCATGCGTGCCCCACCGCGGCCATGTACGCACGGGCTGACGGTATTGTGGATTTTGACAAGTCCATCTGCATTGGCTGTAAAGCCTGTATTGCGGCCTGTCCGTATGATGCCATCTTTATCAATCCCGAAGACCACTCGGCCGAGAAGTGCAATTTCTGCGCCCATCGGATCGATATGAACCTGGAGCCGGCCTGCGTGGTCGTGTGTCCGACCGAGGCGATTGTGGTTGGCGACCTGCATGACCCCAGCTCACGAGTCGCCGCCATCGTGGGCCGAGAGCCGGTTGCGGTGCGGCGGCCTGAAAAGGAAACCCATCCCAAACTGTTCTATACCGGCGCTCATCAGGCCACGCTTGACCCGCTGGCTGCCACCCGGCCCGCGGGCGGGCTTTTTATGTGGAGCGAGCAGGGCCGAGGAGCGCGGCACGTGACCTCGGGCCACCCGACCCGGCACAATAGCGCAGCCCAAGCGGTGCTGGCCTATGACGTGCCGCACAGTGCCCCGTGGGACTGGCGGTTGAGCCTGTACACCTGGACCAAGGGCCTCGCCGCGGGAGCCTATCTGATACCGGCCTTTCTGGTCCTCTTCGGCCTCCTGTCTCCAGCGCATATGCTCTGGCAATGGCTGGCACCAACGCTGAGCGGGATATTTCTCGTCCTCACCGGTCTGATTCTCATCGCCGACCTGGACCACCCCGAGCGATTTATGCTGATCTTTACCCGCCCACAGTGGCGGAGTTGGCTGGTCCGGGGTGCTTTTATCCTGCTTGGTTTTGGGGGTGTTCTATTCCTCCACCTCTTGGCCAGTCTCTTTGCCGGCGGGACGGGGTGGCAGTCGGGTCTGATGCTGCTCGGTATCCCCCTTGGCCTCCTGACGAGTGTGTACACCGCCTATCTCTTTGCCCAATCGACCGCGCGTGACTTGTGGCAAAACCCGCTCCTGCCCCTGCATTTTCTCGTCCAAACGCTGATCGCAGGCGCCGGCGCGCTTATTCTGTGTGGAGCCTGGTGGGCGCCGGCCGTGGTTTCATCAGTCGCCCTGCTCTTGGGGATAGCCTGCGCGCTGCATCTCCTTTTGGTCAGCGGAGAATTGACCTTGCACCATCCCACCGTGCACGCCCACCTCGCGGCGACCGATATGGTGCAGGGGCAATACCGGATGTATTTCTGGGGCGGCACCCTCCTGATTGCTCTCGGCCTGCTCGCCCCGTGGGCCGGTATACCGGCAGGGGCGGCGGCCCTGATTGGCTTACTGGCGCATGAACACGCCTACGTTCAGGCTGGGCAAAGTGTACCCCTCGCTTAGGGAGTGTTGCTATGCGTAGGAAGCGACCTCATACCCGCGTGTCGGCCGCTCGCCAGGATACGGCGGCACGCGGCGAGACGTTTTATCCGGGGCCAAGTCGTAACCACTTGGCGGCTTTTCCGCCCAAGGAGCGCTGGGACGATTGGGTGGAGTTGGACTCTCGGGCCTGGCCGCAGCGCGTCGAACACCACTCCATGCTGGTTCCTACCACCTGCTTTAACTGCGAGTCGGCCTGTGGCCTGCTGGCCTATGTTGACCCAGAGACGCTCAGCATCAGAAAATTCGAGGGCAATCCTGAACATCCGGCCTCACGGGGTCGGAACTGCGCCAAAGGCCCGGCCACACTCAACCAAGTCAATGACCCCGACCGCATCCTCCATCCCCTGAAACGGACGGGTCAACGTGGCGCGGGCAAGTGGCAACAGGTCTCTTGGGACGAGGCGCTCCAGGATATTGCCGGCCGTCTCCGGCGAGCTCTCCAAGAAGGCCGGCATAAAGAAATCATGTACCACGTGGGTCGCCCTGGCGAGGACGGCTACACCGAGCGCGTCCTGGCCGCCTGGGGAGTTGATGGCCATAACTCCCATACCAATATCTGCTCGTCCGGGGCGCGCGCCGGCTATCATTTTTGGATGGGGGCGGACCGCCCCAGCCCCGACCATGAACAGGCCGACGTGATCCTGCTCATCAGCGCCCACCTGGAATCGGGCCATTATTTTAATCCGCACGCCCAGCGCATTATGGATGCCAAGCGGCGGGGAGCCAAGCTGATCGTCTTTGACGTCCGCCTGTCCAATAGCGCCACCCATGCCGACCATTGGGTCGCCCCCTATCCAGGCAGTGAGGCCGTTATTCTGCTCGCCATCGCCAACCACCTGATTCAGAACGAACACTATGACCGTCCCTTCGTCCGTGACTGGTGGAACTGGCAGGAATATCTCCAAGAAGAGCGGCCAGACCTGGAGCCGACGTTTAAGAACTTTGAAGCCGTGCTGAAGCAGCTTTATACGCAATACAGCTTTGATTTTGCGGCCCAGGAATCCGGCGTTAGCGCACACACCCTTGAAGCCATCGCCACGCTGGTTGCCTCGGCGGGCACGCGCCTGGCGACCCACACCTGGCGGAGCGCGGCCGCCGGGAATCTCGGCGGCTGGCAGGTTGCGCGCGCCCTGTTTTTCCTCAACGCCCTGACGGGCGCGGTCGCCACCCCGGGCGGAACGTATCCCAATGCGTGGAATAAGTTTGTACCGCGCCCCATCCATACCCCGCCCCATCCCCCGATGTGGAATACCCTGTCCTGGCCAGCCGAGTATCCGCTGGCCCTGCACGAACTCTCCTTTCTGTTGCCGCATTTTCTGAAAGAAGAGCGCGCCAAACTCGACGTCTACTTCACTCGGGTGTATAACCCGGTCTGGACCAATCCCGATGGGTTTTCGTGGATTGAAGCCCTCTGTGATGAACAGAAAATCGGCCTGCACATCGCCCTGACTCCGACCTGGAACGAGAGCGCGTATTTCGCCGATTACATCCTGCCCATGGGGGTCGGCAGCGAGCGCCACGATACGCATTCCTACGAAACGCATGACGCCCAGTGGCTCGGCTTCCGCCAGCCCGTCCTGCGAGCCGCCACAGAACGCCTCGGCCAGCCGGTGACAGACACGCGCCAGGTCAACCCAGGCGCAGTCTGGGAAGAGAACGAGTTCTGGATCGAGTTATCCTGGCAGGTTGACCCGGATGGCGCACTGGGGATACGCCGCTATTTTGAATCCAAAGCCCACCCAGGCCAGAAGCTGACCCTTGACGAGTATTACGGGTTTATCTTTGAGCACTCAGTCCCAGGGCTCCCGGCCCACGCCGCTGCCCAGGGACTGTCGCCGCTGGCCTATATGCGGCGCTACGGCGCGTTTGAAATCCAGAAGCACATAGGAGCGGTCCACACCCAAACAGTCCCACCGGCCGAGCTGGACAATATCCAGGTTGACCATCTGGGCCGGGTCTTCACCGCAAGCCCCAAGCCGGCCGGTCCGAATATCGTCCCCCTGCCCTCGCCGGACGGCGATACCGAGGGCCGGCGCCGGGTGGGCGTGACACTCGCCAGCCAAGATGGGAACGTATATCGCGGCTTTCCAACCCCGAGCGGACGCCTGGAGTTTTATTCCAAGACGCTCAAGGACTGGGGCTGGCCAGAGTACGCCCTGCCGACCTATAGCCAGAGTCATATCCATCCCGACCGGCTCGCAGACGACCAGATGGTTCTGATCCCGACCTTTCGTCTCCCGGTCCAGATCCATACGCGGAGCGCCAATGCCAAATGGCTGGACGAGATTGCCCACACCAACCCGCTCTGGCTGCATCCCGGCGATGCCAAACGCCTGGGCGTGGGTACCGGAGCCCTGGTCCGGGTCGAAACCGAGATCGGCTATTTTGTACTCAAAGCCTGGGTGACAGAGGGCATTCGACCCGGCGTCGTTGGCTGTAGTCACCACATGGGGCGCTGGAAACTTGACCAGGCTGGCCAGCGGCAGATGATGGCCACAGTCGGACTCGACCGAAACGGCAGCCAATGGCGTCTGTTCCGCAAGCAGGGCGTCCGCGCCTATCCGAGTGAGGATGCCGATAGCGCCCGCATCTGGTGGACGGATACCGGCGTGCATCAGAACCTGACCTTTCCGGTCCACCCCGACCCGGTCTCCGGCATGCACTGCTGGCACCAGGCCGTTCGCGTCCGCCCCGCTCAAAAGGGCGATCAGTACGGAGATATTCAGGTCGATACGGAAAAATCACATGCCGCGTATCAGCAGTGGCTCGCCCTGACCCGCCCGGCCAGTCAAGTCTCGCCCGACGGCACGCGACGCCCCTACTGGATGTTACGTCCACTCAAGCCGGGGCGAGCCCACTATCAGCTGCCTGAGGCGGAGCAACTGCCTGAGACGGAGCGGCCGCCGACGGACTGATGCGACGTTTTCTTCCGTTTCTCGACCTCCGCTCTTACCAGCTTCGTCATCTTTCCCAGGACCTGCTCGCCAGC
This sequence comes from uncultured Binatia bacterium (SeqCode), assembly GCA_965200355.1. Taxonomy (GTDB): domain Bacteria; phylum Desulfobacterota; class Binatia; order Bin18; family Bin18; genus Bin18. The sequence goes on from OZ241351.1 coordinate 3,616,625, forward strand.
CCGAGCGTGACCTTTCTCGATATTCCCCAAGGCGTGGCCTATGCCCTGATCGCCGGTCTGCCTCCGGTCATGGGCCTGTATGCTGCCGCCCTGCCGGCCATAGTGGGCGCGCTGTTCCGCAGCTCTCAGCATGTGGTGACCGGCCCGACGAACGCCGTAAGCCTGCTGGTGGGCACGGCTGTCGCTGCCGAGGTGGCGCGCAGTGGCGCGAGCCCCATGACGGTCGGAGTCACCCTGGCCTTTCTGGTTGGGGTGGTCCAATTTCTGGCCGGGCTGCTGCGACTCGGCGCGCTCGCCGATTACATCTCGCAGCCGGTTGTCCGTGGGTATATCTCAGGAGCCGCGGTCCTGATTATGCTCGGTCAGCTTCCCAATGCCACCGGCACGGCCCGCGTGGCCGGCAATCCCGCCCAGATGTTCGGCGGCTGGCTGGCTTCACTCTCAGAAGCCCAGCTGCTCGCCGTCTTTTTCACGCTCGGCACAATTGCCTGTGTCCTGTGTCTGCGCCGCTATTATCCCCGCCTGCCGGCCTCGCTTATCGCCCTCGGGCTCAGCATCGTTGCGGCCCGGGTCTTTCAGTTGTCTGAGGCCGGACTCCAACTGGTTGCCGACCTCGCCCCGCTGCCAGCCGGCTTACCGCCGCTCACCGTCCCGCAATGGGACCAGTGGGCGGGCCTGCTGCCGACGGCGCTTGCTTGTGCCGTTCTGTCCCTGGTTGAGTCCAGCTCTGTGGCTCGCACGCTGGCCGCCAAGTCGGGGCAGCGGCTTGATATGGCCGCCGAATTTTCAGGTCAGGGACTGGCTAACATCGCCGCGGCTTTCTCCGGCGGCTATCCGGTCAGTGGCAGCCTGGCGCGTTCAACCTTGAACCAACAGGCCGGCGCCCAGAGCCGTCTATCGGCGCTGTTTTGCGGACTATTTATGCTGGCAGGGTTGCTCGTTCTTGGGCCGGTGGTCAATCAGACGCCGATTGCAAGTCTGGCCGGTCTGTTATTCGTCCTGGCCTTCGACCTCATCGATAGGCAGCACATCCGTCTGATACTGCGCGCCACCCGGGGCGACCGGGCGGCGTTTCTCGCCACGCTCGTCGGGACGTGGCTCGTCCCGCTGGACCAAGCCATTTATATGGGCGTTGGGATCAGTATGCTTCTCTTTTTACGGCGTGCCCAATTACTCACAGTCCGAGAGATGACAATCGGTGAGAAAGGGCGTTTTCGGGAGGTTGACCCTGGGTCAGCAGAGCGGGGCCGGCACTGTTCGGCTATTCGCGTCCTCAACCTGACGGGCCCATTATTTTTTGCCGCCGCAGGGGAGCTGCAAGCCACGCTTGAGCGTATGAATGCCGCACCTCATATCCGCGTCGTTATTCTCCGCATCCGCCAGACGCAGGGCTTGGATATCACCATCGCCAGCCTGCTTGAATCCAGCCAGTGTCAGTTGGAAAGCGCCGGCAAAACCCTTCTCATTCTGGGTCTGCGGCCCGACGCCATGCAGTTATTTGAAAAAACCGGTATCGTGACCCGCATTGGGCCGGCGAATCTCTTCCCCGCTCAATCTGGCTGGTTTACCGCCCTGGAGGCCGCGCTCCGCCGCGCCCTTATCCTGGCAGGAGCGCATAGCTGCGGCACGCGCTGTCCGTTTGCCGCCTATCTCAGCGCGCAAGAGGCTCTCCGGGGTCATCCTGGGGGAGCATAGAAAAACCAAGGAGTATTCCGGATGAAATTACCAGCACCCTACGCAAGTTTATGGCGAGTCAACTCAGGGAGGCCCGATGAGAGAGTCAGAGATCAGCCGTATTCCACAATTTTCTCTTACGCCATAATTATGGATTGAGCCACTCGCGGTCGGGACGTGTGATTAGACGGGCATCCACGTACGCCATATCCATTGTGAGGACCGTCTTGATCCGGTAGAGCTTACCACTCTGGTCCTTTTCGGCCACCAACGCAAGGTCAGCCTCATGTTCGCTGGTAAGATTGAGTGGGAGTAACAACTGTATACGGCCACGATACCAGTGTGGAATCGCAATCTTGTAATTACGTATGACCTTCTCCTTGAGCAGTCCAATAGACCCCTGAATTGCGGATATTGCCAGAGTTTTGTTGTCTTGGAGAGGGTCTGGCAAACGTTCGCGGTTTTCGCTGAATGAGTGGTCGTAATTCACATCTATCTCACAAGAAGTGTCAAACACCAAATCACTTGCGTTGTCGATATACGTTGCGATTGTGGGCAACGGATGAAAGTCAGACAGTTTTCTTGAATAGGAGTCAAAGAATCCATAGAAATTCCAATCAGGTTGGCCACGTTCCTCAGCATTCCTGTTGCGGGAGAATGTTGCGTAAATATCTTTTTCGTTCTGAGTCTGGAGACTCGTGTTCAAACACGCTCGGTTGTTGTCAGCGGAATAGACGATTTTGTCCTGTTCCTGGCACCGGAGAAACGTATAGTTCAGGTAGTTAATAAGAATTGGAAAGTTTCGGTCCGAGCGTTTGAATTTCGAGCGGTGGAAATTCCACTCCTCATGTTTGGCGAGTGTTGCGAGCCGTTGATATGGAGTCTCCCATGTTTCACCTTCGTTGCCATTATAGCAGAAGTGCGCAAAAACCTCGTCGCGTGGCTGATCTCGGTAGCGTCTTATTAAGTTTGTATGTCACCGATTTCTCCTCTGTTCGGGCGTTGTCGCGGTGATAAATTACGTCCCACTCCTAGTTAGTTCAATATCTGGATGTCCGAGCATCGTATTTCCCCGTCGGCTCCAATAATCTCATTTGCTCCTGGCTTTGCGACTCGGATGGATATTGCTGTTCTACTGCCTGCTCAAAATTGCCTAATGCGTTTGCATGGTTCTTCAGGAACCACTTCCTATGATTCTCTAAATATGGTGCCCGTACTTCAGGTTTCCGCAGGTCGAGTGGGACTCGTTCCATCCTGGGGTCAACACTATCAAATCCATTAAATTCTCTGGCTAATCGGGCTTTGCAAGACGCAACGTATTCAGGATTGATCTCGATGCCGCAGCCCTTGCGGTTCAACTGCTGACAAACGCGCAGAGTCGTCCCGCTTCCAACAAAAGGGTCCAAAACGAAAGTCCCTTCTTTGCTTGAAGCCAGCACCATTCTTTCGATCAATCCTTCCGGTTTCTGTGTTGGATGGTTCTGGCGATTCTCATTACAGTAATGGACATGGGAGAATTGCCAGACGTCCCCTGGGTTAGCGCCACGCATATTGTTACGTTCACGATAATACTTCTGTGGAATGCGAATGGCATCTAAGTTGAAGATAAATTTTTTTGATTTCGTAAACATTAAAATATCGTCGTGTCGAGGAGAAAATCCCCTGGTCTTACCCATTCCCTGGGTGTAATGCCAAACGATCCAACTATTGAAAAACATTCTCAGCTCACGGTCGAGAATATCGTAGAGATACGAAATGAACCGGAAGCCCATGAATACATAAATTGTGCCGTGAGGCTTGAGAATGCGCTGAGCATGTTTAAGCCAGGTTTGCGAAAACTCTCGGTACTCATCAACCCCTTTAATGTCAGGGTTGTTCCCGTAGTCCTTACCCAAATTATATGGGGGATCGGCGATAACGAGGTCAATGGACTCTGCTTCGATCCTCGGTAGCTCATCGAGGGCATCAGCCAAAATAATCTGTTGCTTAGTCATCTAATTTTATCCATCCATTCTTCTTCGCCAGTTCATACCACTGCTCAAAGCTCCGACGGGCGGACTGTAAATACTTTCGATCCAAGAGTTGGCAGAACTCCCACGTAGACCGATTCTCAAGCTCGACGTAGTGAATATCTCTCACTTGGATCTGCCCCGTTCCCAACGCTGGGTTATAGTTCAGGTCTTTTGAGGAGATGAACTTGAGATCATAAGCGTTGTAGGCAACCACTTCCATGATTCCGTCTACTAGACCTGTCTTCTCATTTCTTGTAGAGTGAACTCGGTGTCTAAGCGATAGAATGACGAACAGGTAATCAGGATCTTCCACGTACGCAGTACGAATCCGCGCATATGATGTAATGTTCGGAGATTTACCGCTTGACGTGATGTCCTCTGCCGTTGCCTTCACGTCAATCTCTGCTGTCATACCAGACTCAACTTTGCGATTCTTCCTGAATTAGAGAATAACATCGGCCATGTGGAGCCGTTCGACAGCCTGGACATTGATCAGGTAGTATTGATTACTTTTGTCTTCGAGAGCATCGTAGAACGTCTCCGCTGCCCAAGCCTCCACAGACGGACCTGCTACCTTGTTGATGTTCTCCATCGGCAGGCCCCGTTTCAGACTGGTTCGGCAGGCCCCGTTTCAGACTGGTATCGATGAAAATTTTGTTCTTCTCCGCTCTAATTGCATCTCTGATTATCGATTCAATTGATGAAGTAACAAATCCAGAGCATTCGGAGTAATCATCGGATTGCTTTGGGATTTTGAATATCTGGTCGTTATAGTCCATAAGTTTTTAAGGGTCATAGAGTCCGTCGTCGATCACACTCACGGACGACTCGCCGGCGGATAATCCTTATATCCTCTGATACGTGAGTATAAATTATCGGCAGGCCCACGTCACGACGATTGCATCATTCCTAAGAGATGGCCCGCTCTACTCCGCCCTTTAAATCCCCTTGCCTTGGCCTCTGCGTCTGGTTACGTTGAGGCTGTCTTGTCGGAGGGGCTTGCATACAGGGGAAGGATATCACCGGATGTCGCAGTACGTCGAAGGACCAGACGCAGGTCTTATTGTTGAAGACCCTGCCCAACTCATCGAATACTTCTTTGACGCCGCAAAGCCCCGCGAGGCGTGGCGTATTGGCACGGAGTACGAACTGCTGGGCGTGTCCCGTCGGAGCGGGCGCGCCGCGCGCTATTCTGGACGGCGCGGCATTGAGCATATCCTGAGCCGCCTGGCTGACTCCATGGAATGGGAGCCCCAGGAAGAAGCCGGCCGTATTATCGCTCTCCAGGGGGAGCGCGCCAATATCGCGCTTGAACCCGGCGCGCAACTCGAACTCTCCGGCGAACAGTGCCAGACCATCCACTGCACCGACAAAGAACTCCGCCGGCATCTCACACATCTGCTCCCCATTGCCGACGCACTGGACATTGACTTCGTGAATCTGGGTGTCCAGCCGGTCAGCCCGCTCGACGACATCGAGTGGATTCCCAAAACACGCTATCAGATCATGGGTCCGTATATGGAGAGGGTCGGCACGCTGGGGCATCGCATGATGAAGCAGACCGCGTCCATTCAGGTCAATTTCGACTTCAGCGACGAAGCCGACGCCATGCTCAAGTTTAAGACCAGCATGGGCCTCGTCCCCATTCTGTCCGCCATGTTTGCCAACTCCCCGATTTCAGAGGGCAGTCTGAACGGTTTTATGACCATGCGCGGCCACGTCTGGACGGAGACGGACAAACGCCGCTGTGGCCTGCTGCCCTTTGCGTTTGCTGACGCGCCGACATTTGAAGACTATGCCGAATACGCCCTAAATATCCCCATGTATTTCATCGTGCGGAAGGGCCAGTGGATCAATATGACCCATATGTCCTTTCGGCAATTCCTGGAAGAAGGACACGCCGGCGAACGTCCCACCCTGGAGGACTGGGGCATTCACCTCACGACCCTCTTTCCAGAAGTGCGGATCAAAAAATACCTGGAGATCCGCTGCTTCGACAACCAGCCGTTTGCCTATATGCTGGCCGTACCGGCCCTCACCAAAGGCATCTTTTTTGATACCGACCCACTGCTGGCCGCCTGGGACCTGGTCAAAAAATGGAGCTGGGACGAACGCCTCGAAGCCTATTATCAAGCCCATCGTCAAGCCCTGGGTGCCCGCGTGCGGGGCATACGCCTGCTCGACCTGGCCAAAGAACTGGTAGCGATTGCCTGGGAGGGCCTAGAGCGGCATAACGACTGCAACGAGGCTGGGGCAAACGAGACCATCTATCTTGAGCGGCTGCGTGAGGAGGTCAACATAGGCCAATGTCCGGCCTATCGCGTGATTGAAGAGTGGATGACCCACTGGAACTACAACACCAAACGCCTCGTTGACGGCACGGCCTACCGGCTGCCGGACGAGAGCGAATAAGGAGCCGCCCCTCCCTCAACGCCGTTTTCCTCCCTGCGTCGCACCGCCGAGAACCGGAGCGAGACGGCCCCCTGACTCCTGTCTCATCCCCCCTGCCCTGTTCTGTTTCCCCCCTCCGCGTTTCGTGTTATGAAATCGCTACACAACGACTGAAAAAAGAAGGAGGCTCGTATGGATATTCCCAAAGACAAGCTCCTGTGGATCTATGAGCGTATGCAGCTCATCCGGGTGTTTGAAACCAGGGTCAGTACTGAGTTTGGGAAGGGGAAAATCCCGGGCTTTGTACATTTATATGCCGGGGAAGAAGCGGTGGCGGTCGGGATTTGTGCCAATCTGACGGACGCCGACTATATGACCTCGACCCATCGCGGACACGGCCACTGCGTCGCAAAAGGGGTAGAGGTGCGGAGCATGATGGCCGAACTTTTCGGCAAAGCCACCGGGATTTGCAAGGGCAAGGGCGGCTCCATGCACATTGCCGATATGGACAAAGGGATGCTGGGGGCCAACGGGATTGTCGGCGGCGGTCCACCCCTGGCCTGCGGGTCCGGCCTGACCGCCAAAACGAATGGCACCGACCAAGTGACGATCTGCTTTTTTGGCGATGGGGCGTCAGAACAAGGCACTTTGCACGAGAGCCTCAACCTGGCTGCAATCTGGAAGCTGCCGGTTATTTTTGTGGCCGAGAATAACGGCTATGCCGAGTCTACGCCGGCGCATTATCATTGCAGCGTCGAGAATATCGCCGACCGCGCCGCGGCGTATAATATGCCGGGGGTGACGCTAGACGGGAACGATCTGTTTGCCGTGTATGAAGCGGCCCATGAGGCGGTTGCGCGCGCCCGGGCCGGACAGGGGCCGAGCCTGCTGGAGTGCAAGACCTATCGTCACCACGGCCATTTTGAAGGCGACGCCCAGACCTATAAAATCGCCGAAGAAAACGAGCGCTACCGGACCGAACTCGACCCGATCAAGCGCTTCACGGACGCGGTCCTGGCTCGGGGTCTGGTGTCCGAAACCGAGCTGACGGCTATTGAGGCCCGGGTCAATACCGCGGTTGATAGCGCCGTCACCTTCGCCGAAGACAGCCCCTTCCCCGAGGTCCAGGAAACCTTTACTGACGTGTATGTGAACTATTAGAAACCAGGAGTGAGGGAGGAGGAATTGGGGCAGCCCAACCACTCCCACCCACGACCCTTGCGGAGAAACATTATGGCAGAGCGAGAATTGAATTTTGGCGAGGCGCTGAATGAAGCCATGCGTCAGGAAATGCAGCGCGACCCGAAAGTGGTGCTCATGGGCGAGGACGTGGCCGGTGGAGCCGATGTCGATCATCTCGCCGGCGATGAAGCCTGGGGCGGCGTCCTGGGCGTGACAAAGGGCCTGGTCAAGGAGTTTGGTCGGGAGCGGGTTATTGATACGCCCATCAGTGAGTCGGGTTTTATTGGCGCGGCAGTTGGCGCCGCGGCCACCGGCCTGCGCCCCATTGCCGAGATGATGTTCGTCGGGTTCATGGGCGTGTGTTTTGACCAACTCCTGAATCAGGGCGCCAAACTCCGCTATATGTTTGGCGGCAAAGCCAAAGTCCCGCTGGTCATTCGGACCATCTGCGGGGGCGGCTACCGTGCCGCGGCCCAACACTCTCAGGTGTTGCATTCGCTGTTTACCCATATCCCAGGGCTCAAGACGGTTGTCCCCTCAACCCCGTATGACGCCAAAGGACTCCTGATTTCGTCGATCCGGGATGACGACCTGGTGATTTTCTTTGAGGACATCACCTTCGGCGGCATTAAGGGCAGCGTGCCAGAGGAAGACTACAGCATTCCGTTTGGCAAGGCCGACATTAAGCGGGCTGGCGAGGATGTCACCATCGTGGCTATCGGCAAGATGGTGCATCATTCCCTGGCCGCGGCGACGGCACTGGAAAAGCAGGGCAAAAGCGCTGAGGTTATTGACCCCCGCACACTCTCACCCTTTGACGAAGAAACGGTTTTACGTTCGGTTGAGAAGACGGGCCGGCTGGTGGTTGCCGACGAATCGCATCCGCGCTGCAACGTGGCCACCGATATTGCGGCCATGGTCGCAGACAAGGGCTTTGATTACTTGAACGCGCCCATAAAAATGGTATCCGCTCCACACACCCCGGTGCCGTTCAGCCCGCCCCTGGAAGATCACTATTTGCCCAACCCGCAAAAAATCAGCGCGGCCGCCCTGGGGTTGTTTTAGGACGAGGGACGAGGGGTTGGGGATTGGGGGAAAGGGCAACCACAGAGGGTTGCCCCTACAGTCGAACCCCTCACCTCCGCCCCCACTTGCTCATGTCAGCCGTCGGTATTATTGCAAACCCGCGCGCCGGCAAGGACATTCGTCGCCTTGTGGCACACGGGTCCATTCTCGATACCCAGGAAAAAGTTTATATTGTCCGGCGGGCTATTCTCGGCATTCAGGGGGCTGGAGCGGACGAAGTGGTCCTCTTTCCCGACCCGGCCAATATCTTTACCAAAGCCCTGTCCGGGATCGAAAACGAACTGCGCCTTACCCCACGTTTTCTTGAAATGTCGATCTTCGATGAGGCCAGCGATTCAACCCGGGCGGCCCAACTCATGCGCGAGCAAGGGGTGGCCTGCGTCATCGTCATTGGCGGCGACGGCACAAACCGAGTGGTTACCAAAGGCAGCGGCAACATGCCGCTCATTCCGCTCTCAACCGGAACGAATAACGCCTTTCCCCAGTTTCTGGAATCCACCCTGGCCGGCCTGGCCGCCGGCTATTATGCGGTCCGGCACTTCTCTCCGGCAACCTGTACTCGCCCGACCAAGCAGCTCAACCTGTACCGCAACGGCGCGCTCGAAGACATCGCCCTGGTTGACGCCGCGGTGTGTGACTACCAGTTTGTTGGGGCCCGGGCCGTGTGGGAAGCCGAACGCCTCAAAGAGATATTTCTCACCCAGGGCCAGCCGACGAATATCGGTTTGGCCTCAATCGGCGGCAGTCTGTACCCCATCCGTCCGGCTGACGACGCTGGGCTGTATATCCGTTGCGGAGGCAATACGCGCTCAATCAATGCCCCCATTGCCCCTGGCATGGTGGTGCCCGTCTCTATCCAACACCATGAGCTGATGCAGCGTGGGACTCGGCTGCCCATTACCTTCACACCTGCGATTATTGCGCTCGACGGAGAGCGAGAACTGATTGTGAATGCCGACGACCGGTGGGAGGTTGAACTCTCGTGGGAGGGCCCGCGGGTACTGGATATTGAAAAGGTCATGGACGCCGCCCGTCAGCCCACCGGGTAAGCCGGCCCCAACCCAAGAAGACGCGCCGCATGAAAATCGTTCTGTGCTCCACCCATTTCCCCCATTGTTCTGAGATGCTCCGCCACCATCTGCCGGATGACACGGTTATTGCCTGCCCGACGGAGGAGGTGTTGCGTGTCACGCGCGATGCCGATGTGGTTGTGCCGGCCATGCACCGCGTGGATGCGGCTATTATCCGAGCCACCTCGGCACGCATGATCCACCAGTTCGGCATTGGACTCGAAGGCGTGGATATTCCGGCGGCGACGGCACAAGGCATCTATGTGGCCAATGTCCCAGGCCAGGAAGGGACGGGCAACGCGGCCTCAGTCTCGGAGCATGCTATTTTTCTCATGCTCGCCCTGGCCCGAAAATTTCCCCGGGCGGCCAAGAACGTGCGGAGCGGTGTCTTTGGCTCGCCTATGGGCAAGGGGCTGCTCGGTAAAACAGTCGCCATTCTCGGCGTCGGGAGTATCGGGACAGAGCTGGCCAGCCGCCTGCGCCATTTTGACCTGCGTCTGCTAGGGCTGAAACAACACCCCTCCGAGCGCATAAAAGAAGAATACGGCTTTGACTTTCTCGGCGGGCCGTCCGACCTCAACCACGTCCTGGCCGCAGCCGACTTCGTTGTTCTGGCGCTTCCGGTCACGCCCGACACGCGGAAAATCATCAATGCGCCGGCCCTTGCTCGCATGAAGAGTTCGGCCTACCTCATTAACGTTGGGCGCGGCCCGGTTATCGACCACGATGCCCTGGTGACAGCCCTGGCCAGTAAAGACATCGCCGGAGCGGCCCTGGACGTTTTTTGGGACGAGCCGACCGACCCGGCCGACCCGCTGTTTCAGCAGAATGTGATTGCCACACCCCATACTGCCGGCGTGACCGATTTGTCATATAACGACATCGCGCGCGGCCTAGCCGCCAATGTCAACCGCCTGCGCGCCGGCAAGCCACCCCTCAACTGTGTCAACCTGGCAGCAGTGCAAGCGAAATTGTAGGAACGAAGGTCAGAACAGCCCCCTCACCCCCAGCCCTCTCCCGCCAGGGGAGAGGGAGCAAGAGGTCGCTATGAGTGTCGTGCCACCTATTCGTCTGATTGCCGTTGGAGCCCTGTTCGCTCTCCTCATAGGCTGCGACAGCCGGCCCTCCAAGCCGCCCCGCCAACCCACCCCACTTGACCTGTCTACGGTGGGGACGATTTCCGGGACCATCCATTTCGAAGGTCCTGTGCCGGAGCAAAGCGTTGTTCAGCTTGGTGGCTGGTCGGAATGTGCCGCCCAACACGAGGGGACAGTCTATGCCGACGATGTGATTGTCACCAACGGCAAACTGCAAAACGCTGTGGTGTATATCAAGGACGGGCTGGGCGAGCGGGTTTTTGCCGTTCCTGAAGAACCGGTTGAGAACGACCAGCAAGGCTGTATCTTTCTGCCGCGTATTATGGCACTGCAAGTCGATCAACCGGTTCGCTATCTCAATAGTGACCCCATGGCCCATAATGTCCACGGCCGGCCGCAAAATTCGTCAGCCTGGAATTTCAGTCTGGGGCTCAAGGGCACATCACGAAGCATAACCATCGACGCCGAGGAAGTCGGCATTGAGGTCAAGTGCGACATCCACGGCTGGATGCGGGGTTATGTGAGTGTGTTCGACCATCCGTATTTTGCCCGGAGTGCTCAGGACGGGACCTTCAGGCTCCACAACGTTCCGCCGGGTACGTATACCATCGCGGCTTGGCACGAGCGGTTCGGCACGGTCTCGCAGCAGATAGCTCTCCCTGAGAGGGGAGAGGCAGAGGTCGGACTGACGTTTCCATCAGACCCGCCTCAGGAGTAGTCCGTCACTCCTCTACCGGCCAGTCCTTGGCGACTTTTCCGCTGACCTGGAAAATCAGGTGATAGGCCAGACCAAAGCCCAGCCCCAGGACAATAAGCAGCCACATCGGCCCAAAGGTAAGCGACGGATAATGCCCGGCGCCGGCGAACATCCCGAACAGCATGGGAACGGACAGAAAGGTATTGGTGCGAGAGGCCAGCAAGGCTCGTTTGGGCAGGGCCGGGTCCGGCGCTTCGCCCTTGACCGTTGCGGTGATAATCTGCTGCTGGGCCGGCCAGATAATGAACCAGACGTTAAACCACATAATCGTCCCGAACAGCGCGCCCATGCTGATCCACAGCCCCGCGCTTGACCCGAACAGGGCGGCATCGCCAGTAAAGCCGCTCCCCAACAGGAAATACTTCCAGAGAATCATCAACAGACCGGACAGAAAGGTGAACATGGCTCCCCAGCGAAACCACCACAGCGTGCGCGGCATCAGTTGCGGCACAACCTGTTTGCGGACCTCCGCTTCAAGCGCGCCCTGAAAGTGGGCGTTGATCAGATTGAAATAGTACAGCAGTCCAATCCAGGTGATGCCAGCCAATAAGTGAACCCAGCGAAACAGGGCTTGGAGAATATCGTCCATGGTCTTCCCTCCGTGTGGTTCTTGCGTACTGTCACTAAAGACCCTCGGGGGTCCTGAGTCAATAACGGGTCATTCAGCTTGGCTCCCTGCCTTCTCAGGGAGGATACACAGGCATTTTTGTTATACGCTCTCCGCCACACAGGCGTGTGACGCATGGACGAGGGAGAAGAGCAGAGTGCAATATCTTCTGATTGGACTAGGGGGCTTTTGTGGGGCAAACGCACGTTTTCTGGTGGCCAGTTGGGCGGCACGGCTCCTGGGAGCCAATTTTCCGTACGGGACGTTTCTCGCCAATATCAGCGGGAGTTTGCTCCTGGGCGTGACGCTCACCGTTCTGCATGACCGGGCGCTCTTGGCCTCCCCACAGCGCCACTTTTTCGTGGTTGGCTTTCTGGGGGCTTATACCACCTTCTCGACCTTCACATATGAGTCGATACAGTTGTTGCAGAACGGCAGCGTTCTGCTCGGTGTGTTGAATATCGTCGGCAGCGTTATGGTCGGTCTGCTGGCTGTTCTGTGTGGTTTCTGGATTGGCAGATTATTGTAAACGCGCGCGGCTTCCATTATCTATGCCTGACACAAACCTGTTCCGCAGGCCAGACCCGAGCGAGAAGGAACACCAATGGAATATACTCCGCTAGGCTAGACCGAACCTGAAAACGTCACCGTTCGGCCAGAATCGGCGCTTGACCTGCATGTGGTGGATACCTATGTGCGGACACGGCTGCCCAAGGCTGACGGTCCGTTGACGGTCGTACAATTTGCCGGCGGACATGCCAACCTGACCTATCTGGTGCGCTTTGGTCCGCACGAATACGTCCTCCGCCGCCCGCCCAGCGGTCCGCTGGCCGTAGGGGCCTATGACATGGCTCGGGAATTTCGGGCGCTGTCTGCCCTGTGGCCGGTTTTTCCACCGGCCTCGCGGCCGTATTTTTTTTGTGACGACACGAGCGTCCTAGGCGCGCCGTTTTTTGTTATGGAGCGCCGAAGCGGTCTGGTCATCCATAAAGACCTGCCGGCCGAGCAGCGTGGTCGGCCAGACGTGTATGCTCGCCTCAGTGAGGCCGTTGTGGATACCTTGGTTGACTTCCACGCGGTAGACCACCGGGCAGTCGGCCTCGAAACCCTGGGCAGACCCCAGGGTTTTGTCGAACGCCAGGTGCGCAACTGGCGCAAGCGTTGGGAGTCGGCCAAGGTCGCAGAACTCCCGCTTATGGACGAACTCGGCCAGTGGTTGGCTGACCACCTGCCAGCTTCGCCCCCTCCGACCCTGCTGCATAATGACTATAAGCTCGACAATCTGATGGTTGACCCGACCGATATTACCCGGATCACCGCCCTGTTTGACTGGGACCAATGCACGCTCGGCGACCCCCTCATCGACCTGGGTCTGTTGCTCAATTATTGGACCCAGCACGACGACCCACCGAGCCGGCGGGAGCTTGCCCAAATGCCCGTTTTCACCGGCTTCTTGTCCCGGGACGCGCTCGTTCAGCGCTATGCTCAGCGGAGTGGCCGCGACGTCGGCAATATCAGATTTTATGAAACCTTCGCCCTGTGGAAAACCGCGGTCGTGGGCATGCAACTCTTTGTGTTGTACAAGAACGGCCAACTCAGAGATGAACGGCTGAGCGATTTTGATCGCCGCACCGGCCTCCTGGCTGAGACCGCACATGCCGTCGCTCATCCCGGCCGGCTTTGATATATGAGTCCGTATTCTTCGTTCATGGGCTGCGACCACGCATGAGCAACGCACTGACACTTCTTGAACGATGCCTCCAGTTCAGTTGTCTGCTGGCCCTGTGTCTTGCTTTGAGCCAGTGTGCCCCGGCGCGCCCCGTTTCGCTCCCGCCGCCCACGCCTCAGCAACCCCGGCTCACTCCACCACCTCCGCCGCCGGTCCCACCAGTTTCGGCAGAAGAGTTGCTCAACCGGTTCAACACTACACTGGACCGGGCGTAATCCAGACCAAGTTCCGCCCGGTTCATTGCCCCCGGCGGGAACCCCCAGACGGGGAACGGGATAGGAGCAAGTGCCGGTCTGCTCCGCTCATGCCTCGCATTGACAGGCCGTTGTGTTTTCTGAACCATAAGCAACCAGCATGTCCGTCTACCAACTGACTCAGGAACTGGTCTTTCCTCATCCTGAATGGGCCGACCCGGAAGGGCTGCTGGCGGTGGGCGGAGACCTGAGTCTCAAGCGTTTATTGCTGGCCTATCAACTCGGTATTTTTCCGTGGTATAGCGACGATTCCCCGATTCTGTGGTGGAGTCCGCCCCAACGCTGTGTCATTGACCCGGACGGGTTTCATATCTCTCGCAGCCTGCGCCGCCTGCTCCGGCAGGAACGCTTTGTGGTGACGTTTGATCGGGCCTTTGAAGAGGTGGTCTACGCCTGTGCGGCAACCCGGCTGCGGAGCGGCGAAGGCACCTGGATTACGCCCGCCATGCTGACCGCTTACTGTGCCCTGCATGAAGCCGGCTTTGCCCACTCGGCTGAGACCTGGGATGACGGTGAACTGGTTGGGGGGTTGTACGGGGTGAGTTTGGGCCGCGCGTTTTTCGGCGAGTCCATGTTCAAACGGGTAGCCAATGCCTCAAAAGTCGCCTTCTGCCGCTTAACCCAGCAGCTCCACCAATGGCATTTTCAACTGATCGACTGTCAGATCGCCAATCCACACCTGCAACGGCTCGGGGCGTATGAAATTCCACGCAGCGTTTTTCTCCAGCGCCTGGCCGAGGCCCAGCAGTTCCCGACCCGACGCGGGAAGTGGTGAGAGTCATGTCTCACCAGCCATGCCCATGCTTGGGGGCTATCTCTGAGCGTATTATATTCCGGTAACGTTTCCGATGAAGGGGATACCATCGTGCAATCAGGCCGTGCGGGAACAAAGTAGTGGATTGTTCGGCACCCCGCAAAGGTCGCCGCTCAGGGGGCGCGGCGTGTGAAGGACGATAGTGGCAGTAGCGTTACGGAACGGCCTCACCCACCCGTAATATCCGGGATTTCAAAGACATAGGGGTCGCGCTGTTCGATCCGTGGGCATCTTCATAAGCTGACATTTTTCTTCACGCCAATCGGGCAACGCCCCCCTTGTGTCCCCATAGTCTTTTTGTCATCCTTACCTGCATTCACGTCAGACAGCGTCCCCGATTCGTCGGGCCGCTTGCTGAATAGAACAACCGCATATAGGCGTGGGAGTAGCTACCCACGCCGCGGCGAATAAGCAGGGCCTCACTACTCATACGCTGTTATGACGTGAATACGGCCCGGCAACCTAGCCGGGACTTCGCATCGCAAGGGGGACGAAGAATGAGGCAACGACAACGGGCAGCCCTTGCCGCGCTGGCGCTGGGATTCTGTGCGTGTACGCACCAGAAGGTGCGGATTTCCCAGGCCACGGATACTCAACTCTCATGTTCTGCACTGCGGAGCGAACTCGCACGGGTTGAACAAGTGCGTGCGGAGATCGACTCCAAGACTGGGTTCTCCGGGCGGAATGTCGGCATGGCGTTTCTGTTTTAGCCCGGTGTGATTGTCAACGAATCACAGGCGGCTAGTGCTGAAGCCGCGGCCGTGGCCCGCCTGGATCGACTCAATCAACTCTATTACGAGCGTGGCTGCCTGGAGCAGGAACAGCGGCATTAGTGACATTCCCTCCTCGGCCTATCTGTCGGGATGACTCGGAACAGGAGGAAAGTATGTGGGCAGGCCAAGCACTCGAACGGGCAAAAGTCAGGTGTCATTACCAATGCCATTGGAAATGGACGTTGATCCCTGCAATACTGCTGACCGTTTGCCTTTTCCCATTGTGGGGGTGGACCGCCCTCCTGGAGATTCCTGGTTCAGGCACGACGCAGTCCGGCAGACGCAGTCCGGCATTGGTGTGATTTCCGGCTGGAAATGCCACGCCACCGGCCGCCTGACCGTCCGCTTTAACGGTGGGGTCTCTCATCCGCTCGTGTATGGCACGAACGCCCGGATACCCAAGGCGTGTGTGGCGATACGGCCAACGGATTTGTCGCCCTCTGGAATTGGGGCCGATTGGGCGATGGGACCTATACCGCCGTGGTGTACGACAATGGGGTGGAGTTCGCCCGAACGACCTTCACCGTAGTCACGCCCGGGGAGGAGTTTTTGTTTGGGGCGACGGGCTCAGGGACAGCGACGTTGAGTACTGGGCAGCAGGCCACCCTCAAATGGTCTCAGGCGTCACAAAACTTTGTGGTGACGAATTATACGAATCCCGGAGGCGGAACTCCCCCGCCTCCGGTTGCACGGGGCGTCGGCCAATTCCTGGGAACGTGGCAATTGACCAATAGCATCACCACGCAAACCTACCGCTTTAGAGAGTGTCCGGCAAATACCGTGGTGAAACCATGCGTAGCGGATTTGACACGGCAAACGTATTTGTGGCCAACGGCCCTATTTGAAGGACTTAATTTTCTTGGGCACAGCTATTATCTCGCTGACGTCGAACGCGATGTTTGCCGTGTGTATTTATTGTACGAACCGAATGGGAATAGGGTACGAGGGCACTACGGGTACACGTATGGTAACTGTATTTCAAACTCAGCTATTTCTGCGATAGCTGAGGATCTAGCATATGAGCGTTACCCTACAATAGGAACTCATATCAGCAATTATTCCTCTCAGGAATTTCGCTTTGAAGCCGAAGAAGAAATGGGAGGAGCGGTAAAAGACGGGACGCAGAAAGACGGAGAGGGCATTGCGGAAGCCATTGGGGAGGAGTTATTGCTCCTGACAGAATAAGACAGTTGTTTCGTTGACTACGGAAGTCAAGACCTTCAACGGGGCAGTTCTGAGACACTTTTATTTAGACGACACTGTATGAAAATCCTCTCATCGTGCCGACCTCGCCGCCTTACAACCCCAGTACGTCTTTCATCGAATACAGCCCGTTGGGCTTGTCCGCCAGCCACAGGGCGGCCCGGACTGCGCCCCGAGCCAGGCATTCGCGGTTCAAGGCCCGATGGGTCAGTTCCAGGCGCTCGCCAAAGCCGGCAAAGTGTACGGTGTGCTCGCCCACGGTGTCGCCGCCGCGTAAGGTCATCAGGCCGATTTCTTCGTCCGTCCGCTGACCCGTCATCCCCTGACGGCCATACTTGGCGCTCTGGTCGAAATCCTTACCCTGGGCTTCGGCAATAATTCGCCCCAGAGCGAGTGCGGTTCCGCTGGGCGCGTCGATTTTGAAGCGATGGTGCATTTCCACCACCTCGGGATCAAAGTCTTTGCCCACAATCCTGGCTACGTCCTCCACGACCTTCATTAAAACATTCACCCCAACACTCATATTGGGGGCAATAATGACCCGGCTCTGGGGGGCGATACGTTCCGCCTCGGCCCGCTGTTCAGCCGACAGACCGGTCGTGCCAATGGCTATGCCGGCTCCGTTGGCGACTGCCGTCCGCAGATGGTCCATTGCCGCATCGGCCAGGGTGAAATCCAGTGCAACCGTGTCCGGGCCAGCCACCGCCGCATACTCGCTCGTGACCGGCAGCCCGAGGGGTCCAATCGCCGCGACTTGGCCAGCATCCGAGCCAAGGGCGGGATGACCGGCGACTTCGATAGCACCAACGAGCTGAGCGTCAGGATGTTCGTGCATGAGCCGCACCAGCATTTTTCCCATGCGCCCGGCTGCGCCACAGATGACGATATTCGTTGCCATATATCTGCCTCGTTCTTCCCTTACAGGTGATGTGTATTCTGCTGTGAGCGGGAGGGCTGGTCCCTCTGGGAGCGCAGGCTTCCAGCCTGCCTCAGGGCGGGCAAGATGCCCGCGTTCCCAGGGAAACCGCCTCAGACCGCTGAGCGGTTTCAGGTGCGGCGCGCGCCCCCAGGGAGGAGACGACTTATATGAGTTCGTACTTCTTGAGCGTGGCTTTCAGCTTTTCCTTGTTGGCGGCAGCCATGGGGGCCAGCGGCTGACGGAGTTCGGCTTCACACATACCCATCAGCGCCAGGGCGGTCTTGGCCGGAATGGGGTTGGTCTCGATAAACAAGGCGCGGATGAGCGGGACCAAGCTGAGTTGCAGGGCGGCCGCCTTGTCCCATTCCCTGTTCAGCCCGGCCTTGGCCAGCTCGGCCATGGCCTTGGGCGCGACATTGGCCGCGGTGCTGATAACACCAGCGCCGCCCAGGGCCATCATGGAAAACGTCAGCGTGTCTTCGCCCGACAAAATGGCCAGGTTATCGCCGCAGGCGAGCCGGATGTCGATCACCTGATCGACTGAGCCAGAGGCTTCCTTGACGCCAACAATGTTCTCAATCTGGGCCAGCCGGGCCATGGTCTCGGGCAGGATATTCGAGCCGGTTCGGCTCGGGATATTGTAAAAGACGATGGGAAATCCCTGAGCGGCCTCGGCCACGGCTTTATAGTGCTGATAGATGCCTTCTTGCGGCGGGCGGTTGTAATACGGTGAAATCATGAGGGCCCCGTCGGCCCCAACCGCCTGTGCTTCGCACGTCATGCGAATGGCTTCCGCGGTGGAGTTCGAGCCCGTGCCGGCCACCACCGGCACGCACTTCCCCGCGGCCTCGACCACCAGCTTGACCACCTGTGTATGTTCTTGGTGAGAGAGCGTCGCCGACTCACCCGTTGTCCCACACGGAACGATGCCATGCGTCCCGCTTTGAATATGCCATTCAACCAAGTCTGCCAGCCGTTGCTCATCAACGGCATTGTTCTTGAACGGCGTCACCAGCGCCACCAATGAGCCTGAAAACATGCTGCCCTCCTGTTCCCTTTGGCGGTGAAAGAAAAACGCCATCCTATGCGACTTCGATCATTCCTTCAAAGACTTCTTCCGCCGCGCCGGTCATATAGACATGATTATCTTCAGCCCGCCATTCTACTTCCAGGTCGCCACCCCGCAGGTGAACGGTGACGCGACGCTCGGATTGCTCGTTGAGGACCGCGGCCACCGCCGCCCCACAGGCCCCCGTGCCACACGCCCAGGTTTCCCCGGACCCACGCTCCCACACCCGCATATTGAGCTCGGACGGGCTGACCACCTGAATAAACTCGGTGTTGACCCGGTTGGGGAAAAACGGGTGGTGCTCAAACTGTGGGCCGATTTTTTCCAGATCAATAGCCTCAACAGCATCGACAAAGGTGACACAGTGCGGATTGCCCATAGAGACACAGGTCACGGTGTATGCCTGCCCGTCAACGTGGAGCGGATGGTTCACAATCTGGCCGTTTGCCGCAACGGGAATCTGGGGCCCATCAAGGACAGGCTCGCCCATATCGACCGTCACCCGGGCCACGTGGTGGTCTTCAAGTTCGAGAAAGAGCACTTTCAGTCCAGTGTCGGTGTCCACGCGGAGCGGGTTGTCGGTCGCAATGCCGTGGTCGTAGAGATATTTTCCGACGCAACGGATCCCGTTCCCACACATCTCCCCGCGGCTGCCATCGGCGTTATACATCTCCATGCGGGCATGGGCCGTCTCCGACGGGCAAATCAGAATAAGCCCGTCCCCCCCAATGCCCGTCCGGCGCTGACTCAGTTGCCGGGCGACCCGGGCCGGGTCGGCAAGCTGGGTGTCAAACGCATTGACATAGATATAGTCGTTGCTGAGGCCGTGCATCTTGGTAAACGGAAGTTTCATCCCTACTGCCTTTCCTGCCAGACCAACTCAACCGTATTTGAGACCTTGCCCAGATAGCCGTCCAAGGTGACAGCCCGGACCCGGTAACGGTATAACGTTCCCGCCGTCAGCGGCTCGTCCGTATAGCTGAACTTTTTCTCTTGTTGGAAGCGGTCACGGTCGGCTACCGGAAGCAGCGCCAGCCGGGTGAAGGGCTGCCGGCCGGCCCCATCTCGTTGCGCCCGTAGTACCACAAAGCCGCCCAGGTCGTCCATCTGGCTGCCATCAGCGTAGCGCTGGGGGCGGCCCCAGCGCAGGGTGACACCCCGCTGTCCTATGCTCAGCGCTAAATCGCCAATCGCTTCGGGCGCAACCAGCAAAGGAGGGCGAATATCGGTTTTATGCCCACAGGCGGAGACCAGCAGGAGCAGCCCGCCACTGCCCAGCACGCAGGTCAGTACGCATTGTCGCAACACGTTCATAGCCCTGCCGAGCGCAACTGGCGCTCAATGTTTTCTGGTGCCGTCCCACCATAGGACTGACGACGCTTGACCGCCGCGTCCAGGCGTAAACGCGGCAGCAGGTCGGCCTCGAACAGCGGGGAAAACTGCTGCCATTCCTGGAGCGTCAACTGGTGGAGTTCTTTGCCCTCGGCCACACACCACCGCACGACGGCCCCGACAACGCTGTGCGCCTGACGAAACGGCAGTTTCTTCTCAACCAGATAGTCGGCAACATCGGTGGCCAGCATGAACCCGCCCAGCGCGGCCTCGGTCAGCCGCTCGGTGCGGAAGCGGGTCTGCCTCAGCATGGGTTCAAGGACCGTCAGAATGCCCTTGAGCGTATCGACCGTATCAAACAAGGGTTCCTTGTCCTCTTGCAGGTCGCGATTATAGGCCAGCGGTAATCCCTTGAGCACGGTCAGCAGGGCGAACAGGTTGCCGTACAAACGACCGGTCTTGCCCCGAATAATCTCTGGGACATCTGGGTTCTTTTTTTGGGGCATCATGGAGCTGCCAGTCGAGAAGGCGTCCGGCAAATCAATAAAACCGAATTCGCTGCTCGACCACAGCACCAGCTCTTCGGCCAGACGGCTGAGGTGCATGCCCAAAATTGCGCCGCTGGACAGAAACTCGACCATAAAGTCCCGGTCGGCCACGGTATCCAGGCTGTTTTCACTCACCCGGGCAAAGCCCAGCAAACGCGCAACATAGGCCCGATCAATCGGGAGTGTGGTCCCGGCCAGCGCCCCAGCCCCGAGAGGCAGGACGTTCACACGCGCGCCGCACTGCTGCAAGCGTTCCGCATCGCGGCTGAACATCTCGTGGTAGGCGAGCAGATGGTGGGCGAGCAGCACCGGCTGGGCACGCTGGAGATGGGTATAGCCAGGCAGGATAACCGCCCGGTGGCGCTTGGCGACTCTGGCCAGCCGTTTCAGCAAGCGGCCGAGGAGTTTGTGAATTGCCGCGATTTCGTCGCGCACAAAGAGGCGCACATCCAGCAAGACCTGATCGTTGCGGCTCCGGGCCGTATGCAGCTTGCCGCCGAGCGGACCGATTTTTTCCGTGAGACGCCGCTCAATGGCCATATGGATATCTTCGTCCGAGGGCAGAAAGGGAAAACTGGCCTGCGCCAGCTCACGCTCAATGTTTTTGAGCCCGGTCAGGATTTTTTGTCCCTCGGCCCGACTCAACAGCTTCTGTTTGACCAACATCCGACAGTGGGCCAGGCTGCCTTGAATATCGTAGCGGGCCAGACGGCGGTCAAAGGCCAGCGAGGAGGTGAAGGCTTCCATCCGCGGGTCGGCCGCGGCAGCAAAGCGTCCGGCCCAGGCTTTGGTGTTTTTTGATTTCATCGAGACATACTGAACGGGGGACGCGGATACCAGCCCGTTGATGTTCGCCCCTCAGGAGCCGGCGGCAGCCCTATTTTTGGGTCAAGCCACGGATGCGTAAACGCAGGGAGTTGAGACGGATGAACCCTTCCGCATCGGCCTGTTGATATGCGCCGCTCTCGTCAAAAGACGCTACCTCGGGGTTGTAGAGGGTGCGCTCAGATTTACGGCCCACGACCATCACATTGCCCTTATACAACTTGAGCCGAACCGTGCCGCTGACATGGCGCTGCGACTCATCAATAGCGGCCTGGAGCATCTCGCGCTCGGGCGCAAACCAATAGCCATAATAGATCATCTCCGCATAGCGCGGGAGCAGCGAGTCGCGCAGATGCACGACCTCGCGGTCCAGGGTCAGCGTCTCCAGCGCCCGGTGCGCCGCGTGCAGAATTGTGCCGCCGGGCGTCTCATACACCCCGCGCGCCTTCATCCCCACGTAGCGGTTCTCGACCAAGTCGCAACGCCCGATGCCGTGTTTTCCGCCGAATTCGTTGGCCTTGGCCAACAGGCTGGCCGGCGACAGGACTTCGCCATTGATCGCGGTTGGGTCCCCGGCAGCAAAGTCAATTTCAATGTATTCAGGCTGGTCGGGGGCGTTCTCTGGCGCAACCGACAGGACGAACATATCCTCATACGGTTCCTGCCAGGGGTCTTCCAGAATGCCGCCCTCAAAACTCAGATGCAGCAGATTGCGGTCCGTGCTATACGGCTTCTCTCGGCTGACCGGAATGGGGATGTGTCGTTCTTCGGCATAGGCGATGAGGTCGGCGCGGCCTTGCATATCCCATTCCCGCCAGGGGGCAATAACGGAGATATGCGGCTCCAGGGCATAATAGGTCAGCTCAAAGCGAACCTGGTCGTTGCCTTTTCCCGTTGCGCCGTGCGAAACCGCGTCGGCGCCTTCCTGGCGGGCGATTTCAATCTGGCGTTTCGCGATCAGTGGCCGGGCGATAGAGGTGCCCAGCAGATAGCCGTCTTCGTAGGCGGTGTTGGCGCGCAGCATGGGAAACACATACTCACGCACGAATTCCTCGCGCAGGTCTTCGATATAAATCGCGCTGGCCCCGACGGCCTGCGCTTTCTCTTCAACCGGCGCGAGTTCTTCACCCTGACCAAGGTCGGCACAAAAGGCAATCACCTCGCAGCCATAGGTATCGATCAACCAGCGTAGAATGACTGAGGTATCGAGTCCGCCGCTATAGGCCAGCACGACTTTTTTTACATCCGCCACAAGCGATTTCCTTTCAGTATGGTCGGCTCAGCACCGGCTCCCCTTGGAGCAGCCAGACCATGATGGCTTTTTGGATATGGAGACGGTTCTCGGACTGGTCAAAGACGACCGACTGCGGGCCGTCCAGCACGTCCGCCGTAATCTCCTCTCCCCGATGGGCGGGCAGGCAGTGCATGACCAGCGCGTCGGCCTTTGCCAGACTCATCACCTCGGTATTGACCTGATAAGCGCTGAACGCTTGGCGGCGGGCAGCGCCTTCCTTTTCTTGACCCATACTCGTCCACACATCGGTATAGACCGCGTCGGCCTCGCGCACGGCCTCGGCCACGGTGTGGGTCACGGTCACCCGTGCGCCGGCCTGCTGCGCCTGCTCCAGGACGACCCGGTCCGGCTCGTATCCGGGCGGGCAGGCCAGCACAAAACGAAAGGGCAGTTTCATCGCGGCGTGCAGCCAGGAATGCACCACGTTATTGCCATCGCCGACAAAGGCGATTTTCTGGCCCTCAAGCCTGCCCCGGTGTTCGAGCAGGGTAACACAGTCGGCCAGGACCTGGCAGGGGTGCAGCAGGTCGGACAAGCCGTTGATGACCGGAATCGTTGCGGCCTGGGCCAGGGCGGTCAGCGCCTGATGCGAGAAGGTCCGGGCCATGATGAGATCAACCCAGCGCGAGAGGTTGCGCGCAACGTCGGGAACGCTTTCCCGCGTCCCCAGACCGATATCCTGGGGGGAGAGATAAATCGCATACCCACCCAATTGGTCCATGCCGGCCTCGAACGTCATCCGGGTGCGCAGGCTGGGTTTCTCAAAAATCATCGCCAGCATTTTGCCGGCTAGGACCGGATGCGGCCAGCCTTTTTGGCGGTCGGCCTTGAGCCGTTGCGCCAGCGAAAAAAGCGCGACGATCTCGTCTCGGGTCAAATCGCTGATACTGAGCAGATCACGTTTCATTGTTGGGCCAGTACTTTTTCAAGGATGTCCAGACCTTCGTCGATCTCATCTTTGGTGATAATTAACGGCGGGAGGAAGCGCAGCACTCTGCCCGCCGCACAATTAATCATCACCCCTTCGGTCAGACAGGTATCTGCGATTTTTCCGCCTTCGCGGTCGAGTTCGGCCCCCAGAATCAGGCCCTTTCCCCGCACATCGGTAATGAAGGGAAATTTTTCTTTCAGGGCCTGAAGCTTGCTCAGGAAGTAGGCTCCCATTGCGGCGCAGTTATCGAGTACCCCCTCGTTGAGCAGGGTTTCAACCACCGCAATGCCAGCGGCACAGGCAATCGCATTGCCGCCGAATGTTGAGCCGTGGGTGCCAAGGCTGAGGCTTTCCGCTACCTCGGCTGTTGTCAGCATGGCCCCTATCGGCACACCGCCGCCCAGGGCCTTGGCGAGCGGCATAATATCCGGGACAACACCTGCGTGTTCGTGAGCGAAAAGTTTGCCGGTGCGGCCGATACCGACTTGCACCTCGTCAAAAATCAGCAGCAGCCCGTTGCGGTCGCACAGATCACGCAGCCCTCTGAGATAGCCGTCGGGCGGGACGACCACCCCGCCTTCGCCCTGAATCGGCTCGACCAGGACCGCCACGGTTGTATCCGACAGGGCCGCTTCCATGGCCGCCAGGTCGCCAAACGGCACATAGCGGAACCCTTCCAGCACTGGCCCGAACCCTTGACGCACCTTTTCTTGGCCAGTGGCCGCAATCGTGGCCATAGTCCGGCCATGAAACGAACCCAGCGTAGACAAAATCTCGTAGCGCCCGCCACGCTTATCTACTCCGTATTTGCGTGCGAGTTTAATCGAGGCCTCATTGGCCTCGGCCCCGCTGTTGCAAAAGAAGACCTTATCGGCAAACGAATGCGTGCAGAGCAGTTCGGCCAGACGCGCCTGGTGAATAATATGATGCAGATTAGAAATATGCGTGAGCGTGGCAACCTGCTCCTGCACCGCTTTGACAACCGCGGGGTGGCACTGGCCCAGGTTCATGACCGCCAGGCTGGAAAAAAGATCGAGATACGACTTTCCTTCCGCGTCCCACAGCCGGCAGCCTTGGCCCCGGACAAAGGCGACCGGAAAACGGGCGTAGGTGGAACACAGATATTGCGTGTTCAGGTCAATAATTTCCTGGCTGGTGAGCGACATATGCTTTTCCCCCTGACTTCGGTGTCGGAAAAATCACGCTTGCGCAGTGGCCGAGTTGCGGCCCATCGCCTGCTACGGGCGGAAGTTCTCTCCTATACACTGGCACCCTATTTTTGCCAAGAGCGCGGGGAAGGACGCTAGGTTGCGTGCCGGACCACTTCGGTTCCGATGCCAGCTTTGGTCAGAATCTCCAGCAAGATGGCGTGGCGCACTCGGCCATCCAGAATATGCGCCTTTTGCACCCCCCCATGCAGGGCCGCGATACAGCACTCGACCTTGGGAATCATCCCGGCATGGATAACGCCTTGGGCGATGAGCACCTCAGCCTCAGCCGCGGTCAGCGTCGGCAGGAGGCTCTCGTCCTTATCCTTAATGCCGGCAACATCGGTCAGTAAAATAAATTTTTCGG
Organism: uncultured Binatia bacterium (SeqCode); assembly: GCA_965200355.1. Taxonomy (GTDB): domain Bacteria; phylum Desulfobacterota; class Binatia; order Bin18; family Bin18; genus Bin18. The sequence continues at coordinate 3,641,767 of OZ241351.1, forward strand.
CCTGGAGGGCTTCGGCTATTTTCCCGGCAACCAAATCGGCGTTGATATTATACGTCTCACCGTCCAGGCCAATCCCAATCGGGGCGATGACCGGAATAAAGTCCTGGGCGGTCAAAGCATGAATCACCCGCGGGTTCACCCCGATAATCTCTCCCACATACCCAATATCACGCTGAACGGGGCGCCCATGTTCTTCCGTGGCGACCAGCATCTTGCGCGCCACGACGAGTTCCCCATCCTTACCGGTAATCCCAACCGTGGGATTCCCATGTCGGTTGATGAGGGTCACAATCTCCTTATTGACCCGGTTGAGCACCATCTCGACCACTTCCATGGTCGGGGCATCGGTCACGCGCATACCGCGCACAAAATGCGAGGGAATGTCCAGGCGCTTGAGCAACTGCCCAATCTGCGGGCCCCCACCGTGGACGATAACCGGCTTCATGCCCACGTATTTGAGCAGGACGATGTCCTCGGCAAAATGTTGCTTGAGGTCTTCGTCCTGCATGGCGTGCCCGCCATATTTGATGACAATGGTCTTGCCGGAAAAACGCCGAATAAACGGCAGGGCTTCCAGCAGGATATCCGCTTTTTGAATAAGTTCGTCCATATCCCTCTATCCGTACTCAGGCCTACTGCCTGGATTGCGCTGTCTCACTGTGGAGTGTGGCCTGCCCGTGGTCAAGAGCGGCTTGGTTTCTGGTTTCGCTTAACTATAATGACGGGCCATGTGGGCGCGTCTCTTGCTCTTTCTTTTTCTGTGGCCGGCGTGTTTCGCCAGCTTTCTCTCTCTGATGGGGCTCCCGGCTGAGGCCAGGGCGGATCTCTATCGTTGGACTGATGCGAGGGGGGTGATTCACCTTGTGGATGAAAGCGTAGAGATTCCTGAAAAATATCAGGAGCAGGTTCACATCTATCGCTCTTCCTCTTCGGACCTTGAAGCATCAACGGCCCTCATCACCCCGAGCCGGGCGTATGCCGCCCGGAGCCAGGGAGCCTTTGCCCAAAAAATTGCGGTTGATTTCGGCCTGATCACAGACGGGAGCATAGACGCCTTAGGTCCGCTCAACGGGCTCGGCATCCAGCCGGCGGGAGGGTGGCGGGTGAGCCGCGGCCTTGACCCGGATAGCGTAGACCAACTGGTCGCCGCGGTGCGGCGGGCGGCAACCGCCCAGCGTCTGGCCCTGTCCGCGGATGGGGCCGAAGCGATTATCCGCCAGGCCGCGGGTGACTTTCTTCCACCACCCCCCGCACCCATCGTTCAGCCTGTGGTCCAGGAAGAGCCGCACGCTGTCAGCGTCGAACAGCCACCGCGCATTATCGAAGTCATCCGCGAACCCACTGCCGTTGAAACGCCAGTGGTTGTACATGCCCTGCGCCCGTATCGTCCGCACAGGTTGCGTCGTTTCCCGCGTTGGGAGCGCAGAGTGCGAGAGATTTATCACCCGCCGCATACGATTCAACGCCGCAATCCCTCGATTCGTCCGTCCAAACCGTCCATCACCCATAAGCCTCTCGGTCATTCGATGCGGCCCAGCCCCTTTATCGCCAACACACCAACCCAGGCCGCGGCGACATTGATCCAACGGTAAGTTGCTCAGGAAGTGAGAAAAATGGAAGCGCATCCCACAGATATCCCCCCCGTGCCGCTCGCCCTTGAAGGTTCAGCCATACTCCATCAGATGTTTCGGATCCGCTGGGCGGACTGGAAGGCGGTATCGGCCAGAGCCCAAAACGAGATTGTGGACGACGCAGCCCAGACTTTCGCCCCCCTGGAAGCGGAAGGCTCCGAACAAACCGGGCTCTTTTCCCTCTTGGGCCATAAAGGCGACCTCATGCTTGTCCATTTTCGGCCGACCTTTGATGCGGTGAACGAGGCAGAGTTGCGGGTCGCCAGGCTCGGGCTGAGTGATTTTCTTGAGCCCACGACCTCGTATGTCTCGGTGGTCGAGCTTGGGCTGTATGAAGCCTCAATCCATCTCTACCGCAGTTTGGCAGCCCAAGGCCTCCAGCCGGGCACGGTCGCATGGCGTGCAGCCGTAGAGCAAGAGCTTGGGCAGAAACGCGCGGCTCTGGCCAGTCGGGTCTGGCCGTCTATGCCGGCCCGGCGCTATCTCAGCTTTTATCCGATGGACAAAAAGCGCGGTGAGGACAAAAACTGGTATCAGTTGCCCATCACTGCCCGGCAGCAGATGATGCGCGAACACGGCTTGATCGGCCGGCGCTATGCTGGGCAGGTGACCCAGATCATCTCGGGCTCGATTGGCTTTGACGACTGGGAGTGGGGCGTGGACCTCTTTGCCGACGACCCCCTGGTCTTCAAAAAACTGGTCTATGAGATGCGCTTTGACGAGGCCAGCGCTGTGTATGGCCTGTTCGGTTCGTTCTATTTCGGCCTGCGTTTTCCGGCCCCGGAACTCGGCAGTCTGCTGAACGGCCACGCTCCGGCCTTTCGGCCGGAGTAAAGGCCAGGGGCGTCGTTTGCTCTTTCTTTTCCACCGGCGATCATTACAATAGCCGGCCATGACAAGCGTAGACGTCGTCGTTCTTGGGGCGGGCGTGATCGGCAGTGCCATTGCCCATACCTTTGCCCGCCACCACTACAAGACCATCCTGGTCGATAAACAACAGCCGGGCCAGGAAGCGTCAGCCGCCGCGGCCGGGATTCTCGCCGTTGCCAGCGGGCGCTCAAAGCGCGGCCCCATGTATCAGCTCAAGAAGGCCAGCCAGGAACGCTATCCGGCGCTGGTTCAAGAGATTCAGCAGGCAACCGGCATTGACCTTGAATATCAAACCGTTGGGGTCTTATGCCTCATCCGCAACGATGCCGACGAAAAAAAATATCGCAAGCTGTACGAGCTCAGACAGGAACAGGGCCATCCCGTTCGCTGGCTGTCAGGGGATGCCGTCCGGCAGGCAGAACCGGCCCTGAACCCGAATCTGCGCGGAGCCGTCCATTTTTCGAGCGATCATCATCTGCATAACGGCAAACTGGCCACAGCCTGGGCACGGACGGCTGAAAAATGCGGCGCGCAGCTCAGAACTGACACAACGCTGACCGAGGTCCGCCAAACAGGCCGGCGCGTTCACGCGGTCCGTATTGGCGACGACTGGGTTGAGGCCGGGACGGTGGTGATTGCCACGGGTTCCTGGTCGCGTCAGGTTGGGGACATGTTTCGTACCACCCTCCCCGTTGAGCCGGCCAAAGGCCAGATGTTGGCCGTTCGCACCACGCAGCTCAGCCATGTGATTTCGTGCGATGAACACTATCTGGTTCCACGCAAAAACGGCGAGGTCGTTATTGGCTCAACAGTCGAGTATGTCGGGCATACCAAAGACGTGACGCTGGATACGATTCAAGACTTTATTGAGCGTTCAGAAGCACTCGTCCCAGGAATCAGCAAGGCCCCGCTCAGCCGGTTTTGGGCTGGGTTACGACCCTATTCACCGACCCGTCGGCCTATTCTGTGCCGAGCCCCCGCCCTCGACAACGTGGTCCTGGCTACCGGACACCATCGCAACGGCATTGTCCTGGCTCCTATTACCGGCCAGCTCATATTTGAGATGATCACAACGGGCCAGCCGTCCCTGGACCTGACCCCCTTCGCCCTGCCCAAGGAGCCCCTTCCGCCACCAGGGCCGGGCGAGTCACCCGATGAGGCGGACTGAAACCCGTGTCGCATTGCCACGCCTCTGACGGTGTGCCATAATTCGTCCCGCTCATCAGACAGGGGAAGCCATATTCCAGAGGGAGGAATGTTCATGGACGAGGTAAAAGTTCGAGTGCTCAAGAACGGGCCGTACGAGGTCAGAGGCGGCGTCACGGTCACGGACCAGAAGCGCAACCCGTACACGCTTGAGGACGACACTATTTATCTGTGTCGCTGTGGTCAGTCAGCAAACAAGCCGTTTTGCGACGGTGCCCATACCGCAGCCGGCTTTAAGGCTGAAGAAACAGCCGAATAGGCTATCAACCAGTCAGGACGCTGAGCAGACGCCGCCTGTTTACCGTCTTGGGGGGGCCGGTCTGAGGTCGGTCGTTTCACTCAACACCTGAACCGCCCGCACGCCGGCCCCGTAGCGATAGACCATTTCCCCGCCCCAATATCCCTGGATCGTCAGGCCGATCACCCCGACTCCGGCCAGAACGATATACAGGGGCGGCAACCGCCCACGGATTTGCCAACGCGCCACCAGCAGGACAATAAAAAATCCGAGGAGCGCATACCCCCCATATTCGTGATAGAAGAGCAGCTCCGCGACGTGGGGATCAAAAACACTGCGAGGCTGCGGCAATTGTTGTTCGATCCAGCCACTCAGAACGGCGAGGCCCACCGCCCCGACACCGACAAAAAAACCAATTTGGCCGGCCTGCTGCCAGTCCGGTCGTTCAACCAGGCTGCCGCCGCAGTCCAGGAACACTCCAAAGACGATCAGGGCCACGGCAAAATGGACACACACGGGATGCAATAAGACCATAAGACCGGCGTCGAGCGGCGGGACAGGAACGCCTTCATCAGCCCAGCCAAAGCCGACCGTCAGCGCGCTGCCGGCGATGAGCAGGCCGCCTGTCCGCCTCCAGAGTTTCCCGTTTTTCAGAGCGCTGGACATCTGCGGGTCGATTTCCCTCCTCCGGTCTCGATGCTAGACTACGGTGAAACGCATGCGGATACTACAGGAGGTCGGAGTGCCACCGTCTGAGACGCCCCCTTCAGTCGCCATCGCCCAACTGGGCGAGATCGAACCGGGAAAGACCAAAAAGTTTACGCTGTCAGTCGAGGGACGAGCAACCGAGTGTTTTCTGGTAAACTACGATGGTCATTATTTTGCGTACATCAACCGCTGTGCGCACGTCCCCATGACCATGGACTGGATCGATAATCAGTTCTTGAATGAAGACGGTCGCTATATCTTGTGTGCAACGCATGGGGCCGCCTTTGAGCCGGATACCGGAGAGTGTGTGTTTGGTCCACCGTGCGGAAAATTTTTAGTCCGCATTCCGCTTACCATAGACGGCAGCCAGATTCTGGCCGGTCAGCCGGTTGAAAACGAGGAACTCGACTGATCCCTGCCCCGGTCGAGCCGTCGGGCGCGCGGGGCTCCCGAACCCAGCCCTTATTCCCACTCGTCACCGAAGTGGGCGCGCAGCAGGCGCTGCTTGAGATAGTCCAGACTGCCGAGGTCTTCGATGATATCGCCGCCGGTATCATAAAAGAAAATCTCACCCTGCGTATTGCGTCCAATCGCCACCAGCCATTCGAGATCATCACGATCTTCCAGTAAGTAGTTAATGGTCTGCGAGATCCCTTTGGCCGGGATCAGCCTCACTTTTGGCGGGTGTGGTTTTTCTTGGGTATGTGATGGCATTTTTTTCTCCGCCGAAGCGCTTTTCCAGGTGCGGTACGAGAATGGTGCAGGGAGCATAGGAGGCTGTTTTCGTCAAGTCAATACAGCCACCGCAATTGTTTCAACATGGTAGGTCTGGGGGAAAAGGTCAACGGGCTGTAGGCTCTCGACCCGGTATCCGAGTTGACCGAGACGGTGCAGGTCACGGGCCAGGGTTGCCGGGTTGCACGAGACGTAGACCACTTTTTGAATTTTCAGACGAAGGATATGGTCGAGGCTGTCGGCGGCCCCCGCCCGAGGTGGGTCAAGGACCAGGATGTCCGCCTCCACCTTGCGTTGGACGAGGGTGCGCAGCCCGACCCGGGCCGCGGCGCGGATGAAGGTCACATTGTCCAGCCCCGTCCGGGCCATGTTCTCGCGGGCGTCGGCAAGCGCCCGCGGGTCCTGTTCGATACCGACGAGCGCACTGACCCGTCTCGCAATCGGCAGGCTCAGATTTCCTGCGCCCATATGGCATTCAATCACTTTTTGGGATGTCCGAAAATCAGCCAGCCGGAGCAGGGCAGCAATCAGTGCCCGGTTGCCGGCCGGATTGACTTGGGTAAACCCGCCCCGTTGCACCTCCAGGACCAGGTCATCAACGCCCAGGTCCAGCACAATACGGGTCTCACCCCACGTGCGGCGCCAGCCGCGACCAAAGAGGATCAACCCGGCCACCTCGTCATGCCCGGCCACAAAGGCCGCACACCTCTCTTCATCGGCGCTCTGAAATCGACCTTCGGCATTTCCTATCAGGACCACCTGTCCGGTCGCCGCTCGGAGAGGGTCGCTCACGACCAGCTCGATTCGTCGGACGATGGTCCGTAGCTGAGCGAGCCAGGCGCGGGCCTGCGCCAAGTGCGTTGCACAGTCCTCCCCAGCGATGAGACAGTCCTCGAGCTCGACTAACTCGTGCGACTGAGACTGGTAAAAGCCGATTCGGGTGGGCGGTTCGGTCCGCAGGCGGATACGATGGCGATAGCGCCACTCCTGCGGACTGGGAATAATTGGGAGTATGGGCGGAGCCTCCATGCCCCCAATACGCTGCATATGCTCTCGGACCAGCGCTTCCTTGGCCCGGAGTTGTTCTGCGTAGGTCACATGCTGCCACGAACAGCCACCGCAGCGCGGCACATAGCGGCACGGCGGCATCCGCCGGGCCGGGCCGGCTTGCCGGACCGCGACCAGCCGTCCCTGGGCGTAGCGTTTTTTTTCTTCGGTCAGGACAAGGTCTACGCGGTCCCCAGGAGCAGTGTACGGAACAAAGACGACTTTCCCGCCGTCTTGACCGTTCACCCGTCCCACGCCGGCCGGGCCGTAGGACAGCCGGTCAATGGTGAGTGAGAGCGGAACCGAGGACATGCACCCCTCAATCTGGGTCTTTTCTTTTCAGTTAGCCACTCGTCTGACAGCCGGCGAGAGACTGGTATTTCTGGCTTATGTCAATCTGTGGTAGGACACAAGCCATGCTCACCATCCGCCGTGGAAGACGGACCGACCTCACCGCCTGCCAGACGCTGCTTTTCCCGGATACGTCCGGCGAGGGGTGGCCCAAAGCGGAAATTCGTCACTGGCGGCGGCTCGCTCGGGACCCTGCCCTCGATTTCTACATTGCCCAGCAGGACGACGGACTCCAGGGCATGCTCCTCGTCAACTATATTCGTCGCCTCCGCCACATTGGCTGGCTGGCAGTTATCGATATCGCGGTCTGCCCTTCTGCACCGGCGCAGGTCGGGCAAGCCCTGCTCAATTTCGCCAAGGAGCGGGCCCAGAAGCGCGCGTGTCTGAGCGTCGTCTGGCTGCCGTGTTCGGGCCGGTCAACCGCGCAGCTTCCCCCCGCCTTCTTTATGGCGAACGGCTTTCAGCAGGGCGGAGCGTTCTGGTCCTGCCCCCTGACAGAGAAGCCAGAGCCGGCGGACAACACCAGGTCGAACACCGGTCCCCTTGACCTTGGAACCCGGCCCGAGCTATTAGGAAACGAGTAGGACAATGTGTCGGGGTGTGGCTCAGCCTGGTAGAGCACACGGTTCGGGACCGTGGGGTCGCTGGTTCAAATCCAGTCACCCCGACCATGACCCTCCCGCTTGTGAGGAATCCGTACCCACCTGTCAGCTATGCCGACGGGTGCAGGCTCAGACGTCATGCTGTCAGCTCCCGACCTGGGCATTCTGATCTTCTCCAGCGTTGCGGCCTATCTGTGTGGCTCTATTCCAACCGGCGTGCTGCTCGCAAAGCGCCAGGGAATCGCGCTCCAGGAGGCGGGGAGCGGGAACGTGGGGGCCACCAATGTTGCGCGGACAGCCGGGAAAAAAGCAGGCATCCTGACCCTCATGGGAGATGTGGGCAAAGGGCTCTTCCCTATTCTCATTCTCCGCTGGCTGGGATTCGGCGAGGTTGTTCAGGCCAGTGCTGCCGTCATGGCAACCCTGGGCCATCTTTTTCCTGTTTTCCTCCGTTTTGTGGGTGGCAAGGGGGTGGCGACAGGGCTCGGCGTTTTTTTGGGTCTCGCGCCAGCGGCCATCCTGGCCGCCCTGCTTGGTTTTGCCCTGGTGTTTGCGGTGTTCCGCATTGTCTCGCTTGCGTCTCTCGTGGCAGCCGCACTGACCCCCTGTCTCATTTTCCTTTTCGCCTATCCACGCCCTGTTGTGCTTGCCGGCTGCGTGGTCGCCGGGCTGATTATTGTCCGTCATCACGAGAATATCGGGCGTTTGCTGAAAGGCGAGGAGCAAAAGTTTCGGACCGGAAAATCCACTTCTTCTGCCTAAAAAAAGAGCGCTGCTCGTGAAATAGGCACGAGGCAGCCGGCCTCTATGCGATTTCTTGAGCAATTTTCTGCGCCCGAGGCCCGTGCAGACTGGCACCTGCCTTGCTTATCTCTATGAGGGTGTCGTCAGGCGGCTGACACCCTCCGCAGTACGCCTGTCCGCTTTACATGTTGCATATTTTATTTTAGATGAGGGCCAGAGAGGGGAGTCAGATGGGCACAATGAAAAAAGTTGAAGCGATTATTAAGCCGTTCAAGCTGGACGAAGTGAAAGAGGGTCTGAATGCCAGCGGCCTGTCCGGGCTCACCGTGAGCGAGGTCAAGGGTTTTGGTCGCCAAAAGGGGCATACCGAACTCTACCGGGGGGCCGAATACGTGGTCGATTTTCTCCCCAAGATCAAGCTAGAAATTATTGTCAGAGAGGAACAGGTGGCCACGGTTGTCGAGACCATTCAGGAAGCCGCCAAAACGGGACGCATCGGAGACGGCAAAATTTTTGTGAATTCGGTTGAGGAAGTCATCCGTATACGAACAGGTGAGCGCGGGGAAGACGCACTGTAAGGCCACCCACGGCCATCTGCATGGGATACCATTCGCTAACGTAAGGAGGAAAAGAGTCACTATGACGCCACAAGAAGCGATTGCTCTGGCAAAGGAACAGGGGGCTGAGTTAGTGGACCTCAAGTTCATGGACTTGATCGGCACCTGGCAACATTTCACCATCCCGATGAGTGAATATGACCTGGACCTGTTTGAAGACGGGTCCGGCTTTGACGGCTCCTCGATTCGTGGTTGGCAACCGATTAACGCCTCGGACATGCTGGTCATGCCCGACCCCAGTACCGCGGTCATGGACCCGTTCTGTGAAAAGCCAACCCTGAGCTTACTCGGGAATATCGTGGACCCGATCACCCGTGAGCCGTACTCACGCGACCCACGTGGCATTGCCAAGAAGGCCGAAGCCTACGTCCAGTCCGGCGGCTTCGGCGAAGTGGCGTATTTCGGGCCTGAGCCGGAATTTTTCATTCTCGACGAAGTTCGCTTCGACCAGAACGCCTACGAAGGCTATTATCACGTCAATTCGGTTGAAGGGGTCTGGAACTCCGGTCGGGAAGAAGGACCCAATCTGGGCTATAAGCCCCGCCACAAAGAAGGCTATTTCCCGGTGTCGCCCCTTGACTCGTATCAAGACATCCGGACTGAGATGGTGCAGATGATGGAGCAGGTGGGGATTCGGGTTGAGAAGCACCACCACGAGGTGGCCACCGCCGGCCAGGCGGAAATCGATCTGCGCTTCCTGCCCCTGGTCCAAATGGCCGATGCCCTGCAATGGTATAAATATATTGTGAAGAACGTGGCCAAAAAGCATGGGAAAACCGCGACCTTTATGCCCAAGCCGGTCTTTGGTGATAATGGCTCGGGCATGCACACCCACCAGTCGGTCTGGAAAGACGGCAATCCGCTCTTCGCCGGTGACGGCTATGGCGGCATGAGCGAATTTGCCATGCACTATATTGCCGGTATCTTGGCCCACGCTCCGGCCATTTGCGCTTTTGCTGCTCCAACGGCCAATTCCTATCGTCGCCTGGTGCCGGGATTTGAAGCGCCGGTCAACTTGGCCTACTCCTCCCGCAACCGTTCGGCCGCGGTGCGTATTCCCATGTATTCCATGAGTCCCAAGGCAAAGCGTATTGAGGTGCGCTTCCCGGATGCCACGAGTAATGGCTATCTGGCCTTTTCCGCCATGCTGATGGCCGGTCTCGACGGGGTTGAGCGCAGACTGAACCCCGGCGACCCCCTGGATAAAGACATCTACGCCCTGACCCCAGAAGAGATGTCCAATGTCCCCTCGGTGCCCGGCTCACTACCGGAGGCCCTGAACGCCTTGGAAAAAGACCACGACTTCCTGCTCAAGGGCGACGTGTTTACCCAGGACGTGGTAGAGACGTGGATCGAATACAAACGGACCCAGGAGATTGACGAACTCCGCCTGCGGCCTCACCCGTATGAATTTGCGCTGTATTACGACGCCTGAGTCGGCGATGCAGCCTTGCGCACAAGCCCTGGAGGATGGGAGTCTTCCAGGGCTTTTTTCTTGGGCCGTCCCGCGCAACAGCTTGACAAAGCACGGTGGCTCAGGCAGACAAGGGTGGCGTAAACACGCTGGTTTACTCAAAAATCAGACCAACCAAACAAGGAGAAGAATCTATGCTGCTTGATGGAAGAGTCGCTATTGTGACAGGAGCCGGACGGGGAATTGGCCGTGAAGAAGCCCTGCTCCTCGCAAAAAACGGCGCCAAGGTGGTGGTCAACGATCTGGGTGGCAGCTTCGATGGCACGGGCGCGGATGACAGTCCGGCCCAACAGGTGGTTGATGAAATCACAGCCGCGGGCGGGGAAGCCGTGGCAAATTTTGAGAGCGTCACGGACTTCGCAGCGGCCAAACGGATTGTCGAATGCGCGCTCGATTCCTTTGGCAAGCTCAACATTCTCGTCAACAATGCCGGCATCCTGCGCGACCGGATGATCTTCAATATGTCCGAAGACGAGTGGGACGCGGTCCTGAACGTCCACTTGAAAGGGTCTTTCAACTGTGCCCGCCACGCCTGCGAATACTGGCGTGAGCAGCATAAACAGGGCAATCTTTTGAATGGCCGGGTGATTAACACCTCTTCGGACGCCGGTCTGCTGGGCAGCCCCGGTCAACCCAACTACGGCCCGGCAAAAGCGGCCCTGGCCACTATGGCCATCATCGTTGACCGAGAAATGCAGAAATATGGCGTCACCGGCAATGCCATCGCCCCGCTTGCCCGTACCCGGATGACCGTAGATGCAACCCCGCAGACCGCCGGCTTGATGGCCGGGCCGGAAGAAGAAGGCGCGCACGATTATTTTGATCCCGCCCATATTGCGCCGTTAGTCGCTTGGTTAGCGAGCGAGGACGCGGCGCATGTTCATGGCGAAGTGTTTCGCGTGGGTGGCGGCTGTGTGTGGCTGATGCAGGGCTGGCACTCGGTCGGAACGGTCAAGAGAAAAGGGGCACCCTGGGACGCAACCGAGCTGGGCGAACATCTCAAGGTCGAACTGGCCAAGGGCAACACGGCCAAAGAAGACCTGGGAGCAGTCTTCAAGTCCCTCAAACAGGACTGAGCCACTGACATCAGACAGCCTGGACAAGAAGAGGCGGGCCGCCCCGTCCCTTCTTGTCCCTCTCTATTCCTCCTGAACATTCAGCACCCGGACATTCTTGTGAGCCAGCCATCTTCCTACAACATTCTGATTGTGTGTCATGCGAATACCAGCCGAAGCGTGATGGCGCATGTCCTCTTGGAAAAGATGTTGGCGGAGCGCGATGTCCGACATATTGACGTGCGCTCCGGTGGCATCGCTATTTATGCCAGGGACGGCATGATCGCGTCCCTTGATGCCTATTTCATCTTGCAGGAGCACGGGATTCAGATAAGGCGCGACGAGTTCGTTTCAACCGACCTCAAACGGCATCGGGAACTGGTTGCCAACGCCGACCTCATCCTGACCATGACGAACGAGCAGAAATCCATGCTCAACGCCTATCCCGAAGCAGACGGCAAAGCCGCCTTTACGCTCAAGGAGTTTGCCGGTGAGCAGGGAGATATTGAGGACCCGGCCATGCAGGGCGAAGAGGCATTTCGGGCGCGCATGGTCGAAATCAAGCGCTGTCTTGAGCATTCTTTTGACGACCTGCTGCAACGCGCTGCGTGACCGCCATGTCGCAGACATCATCCTGGGCCGGTTTTACCAATCCGGCTGACGCTACGATCCGGGATATTCTCGCCACCCCGCGGACGATTGCCGTTGTCGGCTGCTCGCCCGACCCGCGTCGGGACAGCCATCAAATCGCCGCTCTGCTCAAAGCCAAGGGCCATACCATTATCCCGGTCAACCCGCACTGCCAGGAAGTGCTGGGCGAGCAATGTTTTCCGAGCCTGCACGCCGTACCGACACGCATAGAGATGGTTGACGTATTCCGACGCTCGCAGTTCGTCGGTCAAGTCGCCGAGGAATCCATCGCCCTGGGCGCGTCCATACTGTGGCTGCAATTAGGCGTCATTGACCCTGCCGCGGCACACCGGGCACATGAGGCAGGGCTCACCGTGATTATGGACCGCTGCCCGGCGATTGAATACCGGCGGCTGTTTTAGCGTTGCGTTATGTCAGATTCACCACCGAGCATACTCAAGCCCTGGCAGCGTCTCGACTCTGAAACCGTCTATTCGTGTCGCATCTTCTCACTGCAAAAGAACCGTTCCCGTTCGCCCCGGACCAACAAGGAGCATGATTTCTTCGTGCTCGACAGCGGCGATTGGGTCAATATCATACCCGTCACCGCCGATGACCACGTGGTTTTGATCCGCCAATACCGGCACGGGACCGAGGATTTCACGCTCGAAATTCCCGGCGGCATGGTTGACCGTGACGACCCGTCACCCTTACACGCCGCTCGCCGCGAAATGCAGGAAGAGACCGGCTACGACTCGGATGACGTTATTCCGCTGGGCGCAATCCATCCCAACCCGGCCATTCAGGGCAACCGCTGTCATAGCTTTCTGGCCCGTCATGTTGAAAAACGCTTCGAGACGCACTTCGATACCACCGAGGAGACTGAAGTCACGCTTGCCCGGCTCGCCGATATTCCTGACCTCATCCGCTGGGGACAGATTACCCATGCGCTGGTTGTGGTCGCGTTTCACTGGTACGACCTGCTCAGGCGACCATAAGCGAGGCGAGCCTTCGGGCCAGCTTGGCCCCATCGGATGACGCTTCGCTCCTCCAACCTCCTCCTCTCCCCCTGGATCAACACCCTCCCTTACTTGACCCGCCCCACTGCTCCCTATATTCGATAATTGTCAAGTGACCGTAGAGACCCGATGTCGGGTCGCCTGCTGAATACGACAGCCAGTCGATATCCGGGAGTTTGGCCACTCGTGGATTGGCGAATAAGCAGGGCGTATCCCCATGTACTCTATGGTCACGTTGACACGGCCCGGCGCTCTTGCTGGGTCAGAAAAAGTCAGAAGGGGGTGACCATGGGAGTGTTCGTGAGAGTTCTAGGACTGGTAGGGGCTCTGATCGTTTTTTCCAGTTGCGCAGCGCAAGTGAAGACGGCCCCGGTTGGCGGAAGCCGCGCGGATGGAACGCTTAAAATCGCCTACGAGTATGGCTTGTTCCAAGTCCCAGAAGTCAACTGGACGGAAGCCGACCAACAGGCGCGGGACCGCTGCTCGCGCTGGGGGTATGCCGACGCGGAGCGGTTCGGAGGCGAAATGAGACAATGCCTTGAAAGAAGCGGTTCTGGTTGTCTACGCTGGCTTGTGACCGTTGAATATCAATGCTCAGGGATGATATAGAAAAGTGACATTCAGCAAGCAAAAGGAGCACCATGAACTATGAGACTATTGGCCTCATTGGTGGGCTTTTGCGATGGTCGGTGGAACGGCGTGGCTGATTGTCAGGTCCATGTGAGCGATACGCATCAGCCCAGCTTTTCCCGCACCAGCCGGCCCATCTCCTGACAGCCCACCACGCGGCACTCGGGCTGGGCAATATCCGGCGTGCGGTAGCCATTGCCCAACACCTGATCGACCGCTTCTTCAATGGCTTGGGCGGCCTCGTCTTGACCAAAGGACAGGCGCAGCATGAGCGCGGTGGACAGAATCATGGCCAGCGGGTTGGCCTTGTCTTGGCCGGCAATGTCCGGCGCTGTGCCGTGAATCGGCTCAAACAGCCCGCGGCTGCCCTCACCGAGCGACGCAGACGGCAGCAGGCCCATGGACCCGGCCAGCATGGAGGCCTCGTCGGTTAAAATATCGCCAAACATATTTTCCGCGGCAATCACGTCAAAGTCCGCCGGCCGTCGGATCAGGTGCATCGACATGGCATCCACCAACACGTCTTCGTATTCGACATCAGGGTACTCTTGGGCGACTTCATTGGCGACTTCGCGCCACATACGTGAGGACGCCATGATGTTGGCCTTATCGACTGAGGTCAGCTTCTTGCGCCGCTTCCGCGCCAAGTCGAAAGAGGCCCGCATCAGGCGCTCGACTTCTCCCTCGGTATAGAAAATCGTATCAACCGCCTCCCGCCCGGACGGTCCGGTCCGGCGTTCGCTCGGCCGGCCGTAATAGACGCCTCCGGTCAGCTCGCGGACGACCATGAGGTCCACGCCGGCCAAAACTTCGGGTTTCAAGGTTGAGGCGTGCAACAGATGGCGGTTGACCTGGACCGGCCGCAGGTTGGCGAAAAGGGCCAGCTCTTTGCGCAGCCCGAGAATAGCCTGCTCGGGTCGAACCGATGCCTTCGGGTCGTCCCACTTCGGCCCGCCAACAGCACCGAGCAGGACGGCATCGCTTTCTTTGGCAAGCCGCAGGGCCGAGTCCGTCAGGGCCACGCCGTGTTCGTCAATCGAGCAGCCACCGGCCAGAGCCGGCTCAAAAGAAAACGCAATGCCAAAGCGTGAGCCAACAATCTTGAGCACCTGGATTGCCTCGTCCATGACCTCGGGACCAATGCCGTCTCCACTAAATACTGCGATATTATGCGCCATACTTTCTCCTTTACGTCGGTCAAATCCATCACAAACGAGAGTCCAAGCAAAGAGGGGCGACCGTCTGGCCGCCCCTTGATATGCACCCGTCGTCGCGTAGACGAGACTTATGGCCCCTCACGATGAACGCCAGACCGGTCTCCATAGCGTTCCATTTGCGCGAACTTATTGAGCGCATTGGTGAAGGCCAGGGCGCTGGCCATAATAATATCGGTGTGAGAGCCCTGACCGTTCACGGAGGTCCCGTTTTGGCGCAGGAGACAGGAGACCTCGCCCTGAGCATCGGTCCCGCCGGTGATGGATTTGACCGAGTAACGCTCAAGCGTGAGGTCCATTTCGGCAATCTGGGAAATCGCCTTATAGCAGGCGTCAACCATCCCGTCCCCAGAGGCGTTTTCCATCATCTCCTCGCCGTTGACCTTCATCTTTACGGTCGCATGTGGAACCGCCATGCTGGATGAGGTGACGTTCATATACAGCAACTCGTACTTCTCGGGGATACGGGCCGTCTCTTCCATCACAATCGCCATCAGGTCTTCGTCGTAGACGCTTTTTTTCTTGTCGGCCAGGGCCTTGAAGCGCACGAAAGCCTTATTCATATCGGTTCCCGTATAGTCAATGCCCAGGAATTTCAGACGCTCAATAAAAGCGTGTCGCCCTGAGTGTTTCCCTAAGACGAGTTTATTGCTGTCCAAGCCTATGGTCTGAGGCTGCATGATCTCGTAGGTCAGCTTGTATTTCAGCACACCGTCCTGGTGAATGCCGGCCTCGTGGGCAAAGGCGTTATCGCCGACCACCGGCTTATTGATGGGAACAGTAATGCCGGTAATTTGGGACAGGAGTTGGCTGGAGGGATAAATCTGCTCAGTCACGATCTGGGTGCCGACATGGGCGAACACATCTTCTCGCGTTCTGAGCGCCATGACGACTTCTTCCATGGACGTGTTCCCCGCGCGTTCGCCTATGCCGTTAATCGTACACTCCACCTGGCGGGCGCCGTTCTTAATGGCCGCCAGGGAGTTGGCCACGGCCAAGCCCAAATCGTTGTGGCAGTGCGCGCTCCAGGTCACATCTCTGCCGCCCGGAACCGTGTCCTGCAAATACTGAAACAGGGCCCCAAACTGATGGGGAATGGCATAGCCGGTGGTATCCGGGACATTGATGGTCACGGCTCCGGCCCGAATGACCTCACCAAAAATCTGGACCAGAAAGTCACGATCCGTGCGAGAGGCGTCTTCGGCGGAAAACTCGATATAGTCCAGATGTTTTTTCGCGTACTCAACCGCCCACACCGCGGCGTCAACGCACTCCTGACGACTCATCGTGAGTTTATGTTTGAGGTGGATGTCGGAGGTCGCGATAAAAATATGCACCCCAGGGTGTTTGGCCGGCTCGACGGCCTGAATGGCGCGCCGGATATCGTCTTCCTTGGTGCGCGACAGACTCAGGACAATAGGCGTGGAGACCAGGGCGGCAACCCGCCGGACCGATTCAAAGTCTCCCTCTGACGACGCAGCAAAACCGGCCTCAATCACATCCACATTGAGCTTTTCGAGCTGTCCGGCGACCATGACCTTTTCTTCGATGTTCATGGTCGCGCCAGGCGACTGCTCACCATCGCGCAACGTGGTATCAAAAATTTGTACAACTTCGCGTTCCATAACATCCTCCTCAGTGGTGTCCATATAAAAAAGGGCTGCGGGTACACCCGCAGCCCTCTCACACAAGAGGCCACGGATCAGAACTTCCGCCCGTGGCCTCCAAGAGTCTGGTGTGCGCTATGCACCTCCCTCGGATCCCTCAGGCGGGATGCTAAGCAGGAGGCCAAGCAGGGGACCTGTGTTCATCGTGTTGGTCATGTATCTTTCCTTATACCGAACCCTTTTTCTCATTGTCAAGAGAACCGGGCTGCTCAGAGGGTTCACCGGCCTGTTTTGGCTGGACCAGGGCCACCTCGGCCTCGGTCTCCTTGGACCGTCTCTTCTTCCAGAGGCGCAGCACCACGCCGACCGGGCCGGACACCGCATACACGCCGGTAATGGTGAACAACATGATCTGTGGCTCGGCAATGGTGAGCTGTAAGAGAATAATACCCGCCACCAGCAGGCCAAAGGGCTGACGGTCGCGCAGATTCAAATCCTTAAAGCTCGCATAGCGAATCGTACTGATCATCAGGCCGGCCAGCACGTACACCAACATGAGGAGGGTCATATGCTTGCTGGTCGTCCCTTCCCCCCCGAGGTAGTCATACACCCAAATTGTCGTCGCGATGACGGCCGCCGCCGCCGGGATCGGCAAACCAACAAAACTGTCCTTATCCACCACGCCGATTTGGACATTGAAGCGGGCCAGGCGAAGCGCACCGCACACCACATATAATGCTGCCGCCAGCCACCCCCATGCGCCCCACGGTTCCAGCGCCCAGCGGTAGGCCAGCAAACCGGGGGCCACTCCAAAAGCGACCAGGTCGGACAGGGAGTCGTATTCCGCACCAAAACGGCTGGAGGTTTTCGTCATACGGGCGATGCGGCCATCGAGAGCATCGAAGATCAGCGCGATCAGGACCGCCGTGGCCGCCACTCGAAATTCTCCCTGCAGGGTGGTCACGCTGGCGTAGAACCCACAGAATAGTCCGCCCGTTGTAAAAAGATTGGGCAGCAGATAGACGCCCTTGCGCAAGGGGGGACGTATTTTTTTACGGGTCGGCAGGCGTCGAATTTTCTCGCGTGTCTGCATAGCCACCGGCAAACTCCCAGTTATGTTTCTGCCCGCGTGGGGTAGGCACCGAGCACCGTCTCGCCGGCCTTGACGCGGTGTCCGACTGCTATTTTCAGTTCTATCTCTGCCGGACAATACACGTCCACCCGCGAGCCCAGCATAATCATGCCATACCGGTCGCCTTGTTGGACCTGTTCTCCGCCCGTCAGACGACAGACAATCCGGCGGGCCAGCATCCCGGCAATCTGGACCAGGACGACCCGGCGACCGTGGGTATCCTGAATACTGACCGCATTCTGCTCGTTGACTTCAGCCGCCTCGGCGGCAAACGCGGCCCGAAACTTCCCCGGCTGGTAGTGAATCTGAGTGACCTTGCCGGTCACCGGGATGCGATTGACATGCACGTTGAGCGGCGACAGGAAGATGCCAACCCGAGAAGCGGGGTGTTCCGGGGCATATTTGCCACGGGCCAGCGGCTCTACCGTGACCACACGCCCATCGGCCGGAGAGACAATCGCATCGGCGTCATCTGGAGTCTCGCGGTCAGGGTCACGAAAGAAAAAAGCCACGAACAGGGTCAGCCCAAGAAGCATCCAGCCGGAGGAGTGAAAGCCGAGCAGCCCAAATACCAGCGTGAGTGCTCCCAGCCCGAAAATCCAGGGATATCCCTCACGTGCAAAATGTATCATCCAAACAACACAGTATCCTGCAAATCCCGATCAATTTTTCGCCTTATCGACCAGCCGGTCTTGCTGGAGCCAGGGCATCATACTGCGCAGATTGTCGCCGACGACTTCAGCCGCATGACTCGCGCCTTCTTTGCGCAAAGCCTGAAAGCGCGGGAGGCCCGACCGATACTCATTCATCCATTCGTCGGCAAATTTTCCAGACTGAATATCCGCCAGGATAGTCTTCATCGCCTCACGGGTTTCATCCCCAATGACCCGTTTCCCCCGGGTCATATCCCCAAACTCGGCCGTATTGCTGATGGAATAGCGCATATTCGTGATCCCACCTTCATAGATGAGGTCCACGATCAGCTTCATTTCGTGCAGACACTCAAAATACGCCATCTCCGGCGCATAGCCGGCATCAACCAGGGTCTCAAAACCGGCCCGCATGAGTTCGGTCACTCCGCCGCACAGCACGGTCTGCTCTCCAAACAGGTCGGTCTCAGTCTCTTCTTTGAACGAGGTCTCTAAAATCGCCGCGCGGCCCCCGCCGATGGCTGACGCATAGGCCAGGGCGACCGCCTTGGTGTCCCCGGAGGGGTCTTGGGCCCTCGCGATCAGGCAAGGCACCCCGCGGCCCTTCTCAAATTCACTCCGAACGAGATGGCCCGGCCCTTTGGGAGCCACCATGAACACGTTCACCTCTGCCGGCGGAACGATTTTCTTGAAGTGGATATTAAATCCGTGCGCACAGGCCAGGTATTTCCCGGCGGTGAGACCCGCCTGAATATCAGACGCATACATCTCGCTGGCGACCTCATCCGGGGTCAGGATCATAATGATATCGGCCTCAGCCGAGGCGGCTCCGACTTCTTGGACGACAAAGCCGGCCTCCTCAGCCTTTTTCCAGGAGCCGCTGTCTTTCCGCAGCCCAATCCGCACATCCATCCCGGAGTCCCGCAGGTTGAGGGCGTGGGCGTGGCCCTGGCTGCCGTAGCCGACGATAACAATTTTCTTTCCCATGAGCAGGGACAGGTCAGCGTCGTTGTCATAATAGATATTCATACTCATGCTCCTTGCTCCTTATGTCTCTTCCTCCTGAACGCTCCGTCTGCGGTCATGATGGAGCGCCGTGGATTCTCCTAACGTAGCCGACGGACCTTCCGCGGCTGCGCGGGGGTATTGTCTACCGTCGTTGCTGAGAGTGTCTGAAGCCCGCGCTGCACGGCGACTTTGCCGGTTCGCACGATCTCTTTGACGCCCAGCGGCCTGAGCAAATCCAAGATAGCCGAGATTTTCCCCTCATCCCCGGTCACTTCAATCACAAAGGAGCGTGGCCCGGCATCAATCACTTTGGCGCGAAATATATCGGTGATATTCAGGACTTCGCCACGGGTACGTTCATCTGCCGCAACCTTGATGAGGGCCATCTCACGCTCGACGTGAGGGGTGTCTTGGAAGTCACTGACCTTGATGACACAGATCAGTTTATTGAGCTGTTTCGTAATCTGCTCGACAATCCGATCATCGCCTTCTGTGACAAGGGTGATACGGGACAATGAGGGGTCCAGGGTCTTTGCCACGCTCAGACTATCGATATTAAAGCCACGCCCACTAAAAAGTCCCGCGACCCGAGCCAGCACGCCGAATTCATTCTCAACCAGGATAGAAATTGTATGACGCATAGGTCTTGCCGCTCAATGAGTTTCGGAGTCAGGAGAGGTTGAACCGGGCGACACCCCAGCAACAGGATTGAGGTTGCAGCCTCCCCAGGCAAGGCGCAGCAGAGAGCGCAACGACCCTCATTTATGCCGCTTGTCGTTTGTGGCGGGCGAGGATTTCCATGATGCGGTCTTTGCCCGCCAGCTTTTGTTTTTGGATCGTTTTTTCTTCAATCTCTTCTTCTTCGGTCAGGAAGGGTTTTGCTCTGAGTTCTTGAAGACGCTGTTTGAGTTGCGCATGTCCCTCATAGTAGCGGCGTAATTCGGGGTCAGTATCGAGCAGGGAACGGATCAACTCTTCTTCTTTGACATCCATAAGCAACCCTCCTGAAAATAGAAGCAGAACTCTAGTACAGCCCGAATGAGGTTGTCAATGTCTCACCCGCGTGCCCGGCGGAGCAACCGCGGCTCTCCGCCGGGAATTTGAGGCGCTTAATGACTCGCTTCTTCTTTCACCTGCTTGCTGTCTTGAATGATTTTTTCCGTTAAATGGTGCGGCACTTCTTCGTAGTGCGAAAACCCCACCTCAAAGGTACCGCGTCCACTCGTCATCGACCGGAGGTCAGGCGCATAGGTCAATATCTCGGCCATGGGAACGGAGGCTTTGATGATCTGGTTATTGCCCTTGGCGTCAACACTCACGAGTCGGCCGCGGCGCCGATTAATATCGCCGCTGATATCACCCATATATTCCTCTGGCACGCTGATATCGAGGTGCATAATGGGTTCCAGCAAGACCGGCTTGGCCTTTTCCAGCGCATTCTGGATGCCAATAGACCCGGCAATCTGAAACGCCATATCCGAGGAGTCTACCTCGTGGTAGGAGCCGTCATACAACGCAACCTGGACATCGACTATGGGATAGCCGGCCAGGAACCCTTTTCCCAAAGCGTCAACGATCCCTTTTTCCACTGACGGAATGTATTGCCGTGGAATGGCGCCACCTTTTATCTCGTTGATGAACTCAAAGCCGGCACCCCGGGCCAAAGGGCCGACCCGCAACCAGGTATCACCAAACTGGCCTCGCCCGCCGGATTGTTTTTTCAAGCGGCCCTGGGCTTCGGTTCTGCCGGTAATAGTCTCACGATACGGCACCTTGGGCGCTCGCAGTTCTACGTCAACGCCGTATTTCCGCTTCAGTTTTTCGACGACAACTTCAATATGGAGTTGGCCGGCCCCGGAAATGAGGATTTCGTTGGACTGTTGGTCCCGGTCCACTTTGAGGGCGGGGTCTTCCTCATTGAGCCGGTCCAGGGAGGTCATAATTTTTTCTTCGTCACCGCGAGATTTGAGTCCCAGGGCAAACGAGATGGCTGGATTAAACTCGATCAGCGGAGGCAGGAGAACGGGATTTTTCTCGTCGCACAGCGTATCACCGGTATGCGTCTCTTTGAGCTTGGCCACCCCGATAATCGCACCCGGCAGGGCCGTGGCCACGGGTTCCTGCTTCTTGCCTTTCAGGTGAAACAACTGGCCGAGACGTTCTTTGGCATCACGGGTCGCATTGTACACAACCGAGTCGCTCTCCACCTGTCCAGAAACCACATGCAAAAGCGCTAGTTTGCCCGCCTGCGAATCAACCGTCTTAAATACGCGGGCGGTAAACGGCGCGAGCGGGTCAGGACTACGCTCGACGGCTTCTTGGTTTTTTGGGTCGGTGCCAGTCACATGTGGCCGCGAGGCCGGTGACGGCAGCAGGTCAACCATCGCGTTCAACACGGGCTGGATGCCTAAAGTCTGACTCCCGGAGAGACACAGCACCGGAAAAATCTGGGCGGCAGCCACCCCCGCACTCAATCCCTGGGTAATATCGGTCGCACTCAACTCCTCACCCTCAAGATAGCGCATCAGGAGATCATCGTCTGTTTCGGCGACCGCCTCGATCAATTTTTCACGGTACTCATCCGCCTGACCTTGGAGGTCGGCGGGAATAGCCTCGGGCGTGACTGCGCCCTGCTCGCCTTGAAACATCAGGGCTTTCATGGACAGCAGATCAACCACCCCCCGAAAGTCGGCCTGAGAGCCAATCGGAATGTGGACCGGGGTCAAGGTGGTCTCAAGCGTCCTGTTCAGGGCCTCGATAGCCGCCTCAAATTCCCCCTCCTCGCGGTCCAGCCGGGACAGACAGACGAGGCGCGGCAGGTGCATATCCTTGGCCCACTGCCACAGCCGTTCAGTCTCGACCTTGAGCTGGCCGGTTGGGCCGGTGACGAACAGGGCTCCGCTCATCGCCTCCATGGCATAGCGGGTGTCCGGGAGAAAGTTCGCATATCCAGGCGGGTCAACCAGGCAAATGTCGTGCTTTTTCCAGTGCAGCGTATGAAAAGCCGTGGAGAGGGTGGTTTTCCGGCGTATTTCCTCAGGCTCGAAGTCGAACACCGAGCTTTCATCCTCCACCCGCCCCTGACGGGTGGTCTCGCCCGCGGCGTACAGGAGCGCTTCCCCCAGGGTCGTCTTCCCGGCCCCGCCTTCAGCCAGCAGTCCAATGGTTCGGATGTGATGGATATCACCAGCAGCCATATTGCCCTCCTTCATGGAAGCGTCGCACAGCCTGAGCAGCTCCGTTGCCCCGCCGACGGCTTCGTGTTGCATCTCCGCTCTTACGCATTTCGTTCATACAGAATCCGCAGCCCCTCCAGGGTCACGAACTCATCAATCTCTTCAATGGTTCGTGATTCTGCCGCGATCAGCTGGGCAAATCCACCCGTGGCAATCACGCGAGCCGGCCGACCATTTTCGTGCTGAATCCGCTCCACCATCCCATCAACCAGCGCCGTGTAGCCATAATAGATACCGGATTGAATAGCGTTGACGGTATTGCGGCCAACCACCTTGGACGGCTTGACCAGCTCCACCCGGTAGAGTTTGGCCGTTTTGTGGAAGAGCGCATCCAGGGAAATGCCCACTCCGGGGACAATCGCCCCCCCCAGGTATGCTCCGGCGTGCGTCACATAGTCAAAGGTGGTCGCGGTTCCAAAATCGACAATAATCGTGGCGGTCCGGTAGCGTTCGTAGGCTGCCACCGCATTCACAATGCGGTCGGCCCCGACCTCTCGGGGGTTATCATACAGGATCGGCATCCCGGTCTTGATACCTGGGCCGACAATGAGCGGGGTCTGCTGAAAATACTTCTGGGCGAGGTCTTCAAGCGTTTTGACCATGGCCGGCACAACGCTCGACACAATCAGGCCAGCCACACACGAGAGGCGGAGTCCACACGCCGCAAACAAGCTCTGCAACAAAACCCCATACTCGTCCGCGGTGCGCTCCGCCTCGGTCACAAAACGCCAGTGATAGGCCAGGTCGTGCGTATCGTACAGACCAGCGACCGTATGCGTATTCCCCACATCAACGGCAAGTATCATGGGTGTCCACTTCGTTCAGCGTATTGGGTTCGTCGTTTGATAGCCGTCAACCACCGTCACATCTCCGGCCAGAATACGCTGGACGCGGTGAGACGACCTCGCCGGCCCTTCCAGGAGTGCTGTTTCAACCAAGAGTGCCCCGTCCCGGTCAATGCCGCGCGCCGTCCCTGAGATGGTCCCTTCAGGCATTGTCACCGTGATTGATTTCCCCAGCAGGTCAGACGCATAGCCTTCCCAGGCCGCGCTCACGACCGGGAATCCTTTTTCTAGCCACAGAACGTATAATTTCTCAAGATGGGTCAGCAGGCTGACCGTAAACGCGGCCCGGTCCAGCGGCTCCCCACCCAGCAGGAAAAGCGAAGCCGCCTTGTCCTGCAACGCCTCAGGAAAGGACGCCCGCGGGGCGTTGATATTGACGCCAATGCCGACAACAATTGCCCGGAGTCGCGGGCCGCTCGCCTGCATCTCGGTAAGGATGCCGCACACCTTTTTCCCGGAGACCAGGACATCGTTGGGCCATTTTATGACGGGCACTAGCTGCGTCTGTTGGACGATGGCTTCGGCCACGGCCACAGCGGCCAGCAGGCTTAATTGTGGGGCGGCGGAGGCCGGTTTCCGGGGACGGAGAATCACCGACAGATAAAGATTCACGCCAGGCGGTGACACCCAACTCCGCCCCAAGCGACCCTTCCCCCCGGTCTGCGCATCCGCAATCACCACCGTTCCCTCAGTTGCGCCCCCGCGTGCGAAGCCGGTCGCCGACGTATTGGTAGAAGCGATGGTGTCAAAAAAATGCAGCGGACGACCGAACAGACGTGTTGCCGGTTGAGATAACTGAGACACAAGCGCCCTGGCAAAGCTGTGGTCAACCGAGTCGCCCATACGAGTGCCCCACAGCCTACGCCCCCGACTCGCAGGTCACGGACATATTCAGGTCTGCGGCCGGCGTTGAATGGGTCAGCCGACCGACCGAGATAAAGTCTACCCCCGTTTCCGCCACTTCCCGCACGCGCGCCAGTGAGATATTGCCCGAGGCTTCAACCAAGGCGCGGCCCTGTATCAGTTGCATCGCCTCGGTCATCTGGGCGGTGGTCATATTGTCCAGCAAAATGATATCGGCCTGGGCGTCGAGCGCCTCTTGGACCTCGGCCAGAGTGGTGCACTCCACTTCGATACGCAGCCACGTTGACGCCTGACTCCGCGCCTGGCGTACCGCCGCACCCACCCCGCCACAGACGGCAATATGATTGTCTTTAATCAATACCCCGTCGTCCAGCCCCAGCCGATGATTTCTTCCCCCACCCTGAACAACCGCATACTTATCCAGCAGGCGCAGGCCGGGCAGGGTTTTTCGGGTATCAATAATGGTGCACGGGGTACCGGCCACGGCCTCAACAAATTTTCGAGTCAGGGTCGCCACCCCGGAGAGGTGTTGCACAAAATTGAGCAAAGTCCGCTCCGCGCTGAGCAGCCCAGCGGCCCGTCCCCACACCTCGGCAACAACCGTTCCAACCGGCACCTGACTCCCCTCTTGCGCCAGCAAACGGACCCCAGCCGTTTGCTCCGTTTGGGCCAATACCACGGCAATGAGTGGCAGTCCGGCCAGCACCACGTCAGCCTTGGCCGTCATTTTTCCACGCACCGCCTGATTGAAGGGAATCGTCGCTCGTGTGGTCGCATCACCCCGCCCAATATCTTCTTCCAATGCGAGGCGAATCAACCGGTTCACAGCCGGATGGTCAAATGGATACATAGCCTGGGAATGTATACAGCCAGAGAGGCGGAAACAAGGTGAGAGGGGTTGAGAGTTGGGAGAGCGTAGAACTCAGTCCTCAAGGGGATTCTCTGAGATTTCTTTCATCATGCGCCGTATCATGTCGTTGAACATTTTCTTGAGCACGACTCTCTCCTTCCCCATGTATTCCGGGATGTGGCTATATATGTTGATAGAGCAAAAATCCAAACGGCGTTCGAGAGAAAATCTCCATCCGCAACGATTCGAGTCCGCTCTATTGTTAATGGAAAAATCAAACTCGCTCCCGTCTCGTCCCTGAAATTTACAGAGCTTGAATGAAAGGCTGGTGTCAATAGAGAGTGCGTTTTCCGGCCAGCCCCTTTCCTCTTCTGATAAATCAAAAGTAGAGACTTTATTATCGGGCGTTGTCACAGAGGAACTGCCCCGAGCAGAAACACGACCGAACTGTTCGGAAAACTGTTCGACCTTCCCTTTGCAATAAAGAAACAGGGGGTACAGTAATTCTTCCGCGTACTCCTTCGCCCGGATTGTGTCTCCCCTGCTTTTTTGCAACGCGTGTTTGAAAAGCGCGATCTCCTTGTCTATATCCTCCACGTCCTCAATATCCTCCCCACGGGCAGCCCTGAGATGGAGGTTCAGAGAGTATCTGCAACACGCAGCAATATAAGTAATGAACTCGGTCAACTCTTTACTCCGGTCAGCCCGCTCCAGCGTGTTGATATACTCGCCTCTCTCCTCACTGGGGATGAGCGCCACCGTGTAGCCGTGCTTCATCAAAATCATATTCATCAGCAGCCGCGCCATGCGCCCGTTCCCATCGTCAAAGGGATGAATACGGACAAAGCGGTAGTGAAACGTGGCGGCCATAATAATGGGTTGCTCGCCCTCGTCCTCTTTTTTTCTGTACCAGTCTACCAGGTCGCTCATTGCTGATTGCACCTGCTCTGGTGGGGTAAAATAATACGTCTCGCCGGTAGAGGTTCGCACGTTGTTTGGCTGTGTCTTATAGTCTCCAACGGTAATGCGTCGCTTCACCCGCTGCCCGTCTGGCGTGATCGCTTCGGTTTCATACGGCTCCTTCAGCAGCACGGTATGGAGATTGCGGATAAAGACCTGATTGAATACTTCCTTGCTTTTTACCGCGTCCTCCACTGCTTTTACCGCCTCATCGTGTCCCTCAATGTCCAGATGGTCACGCAGAGGTTTCCCCTGGGCGGTCAGCCCGTGGAGGATCAGGCTTCGCGTTTCTCCCAACGTCAGACTGTTCCCCTCTATAGCGTTGGAGTGATAGTTCCACTCGATCCTGAGTTTTTGTCCTATTCGGCCTAGGACATCAGAGGGCAACGGGCGCAATGTGTCCAACTCTTTTTTCAGAAGATCGATTTCGTCAAGAATCGTTGGGCTTCTATTCGCCATTCCTTCCTCTTCTCGCGATTTATACGAAGAACGGAGAATGATGATAACAACATCGGCTTCCGATTCCAGCCGGCTCGCTGCCATGCGAGCTTGGGAACACAGAATCAGCGGGTATAATCAATGCAGTCCGCAATCCACGCTGAAGGGTCGTCCGCTCGGACTGGCAGAACACCACATGCAACAAGGTGCGTATTATCCGACGAATCCAGGGCAAACACCGGCTTTCCTTCGGTCAGCGCTTCCTCGCACAATGTCTCGATTTTCCCGCTCTGTTCGGCATAAGCGACGAGAAGACAGTCGGCGAGAGTGGCGGTTGGACGGTGGATGTTATCGTCAAAGAAAGATAGGAGCAGCAAGCGCCCTTCGCCTAGCGCGTCCAGCACGTGCTTCGGGAATGTCACCTGTCGCTTTGATGTAATTTTCACAACCATGACGTCGCTCCTTACGAAAGCCTTACTTTGGTAAGGGGACGGAATCAATCATGTTCGTTATACAGGTCAAGCACCGTCTGTTTGTCCTCATCCTCAAAGAACGCCTCGACAGGACAGGGCGTCAACCGTTTACCCCAGCGCGGCAAGGTTCTCATTGAGCGTTCCTAACTGCGCCTCCAGGGCGGCCAGCTTGGAGCGCTCCCTTGCGACCACTTCGGGGTTGGCCCGTGACAGGAATTTCTCGTTGCTGAGTTTTTTCTGTACCCCGGCAAGCGTGCCGCTCAGCTTTTTGATCTGGCCGTTCAAACGCGCCCGTTCTTTCTCAATATCGATGACCCCGAGCACGTACACCTCAAACTCGCCCACGACTGCGGTCGCAGCATCGCGCGTCCGCTCGGCGTCGGGGGCCATCTCGACCGACTCGACCCCGGCCAGACTTTGAATGTGCATCAGTCCGTGCGTCAGGATAGCGGGGGCTTCGTCCACGGTTTTGATGCGCACCTGCACCCGCTGCTTTGGCGGCACCGTATATTGGCTACGGATATCGCGGATGGCCCGAATAATGTTCTGTAAAAAGTCTACCTGCTGTTCAAGGGGCTCATCCTGCCAGCGCGCATTTGGCTGGGGCCAGGGTGCGTGGGCGATCTCGTCCGGCGACTGAAGCGGACGCTCAATGCCGCGCTGGACAGTATGTTCATGCAGGTGTTGCCACAAGAAGTCGGTCACAAAAGGAATAAACGGATGGAACAGGCGCAGGGTCTGATCAATGCAAAAGGCCAAAACTTGTCGGGCGCTGTCGGCGCCGTCCGTGCGGAGGCGGGGCTTAATCATTTCCAGATACCAGTCGCATAGATCCGACCAGAAAAACTCCCGCGCCGCGGACAGGGCGGCAGACGGATTATAGGCTTCAAGCTGTTGCTGCACTGCGGCGATAGCCCGTGTCAGGCGGGAGAGTATCCAGCGATCCTCAAACGGTAGTGCCGCCGGGTTCAGCCCGACGAAGGGAACCGGCTCCAGATTCAGCAAGGCAAACCGCACCGCATTCCACAGCTTGTTGCAGAAGTGGCGACCGACCTCAAAGCGGTCGCTGATCAGCTTGGCCGATGGAATCTCCGGCATGGTGCCGAGCACATCAAATTCTTTGCCAGTTGTGGGACATACATAGGTAAAAATACTGCTGCCGTGCTTGGCTTTTGCCAGGTCTACGGGCTCATTGGTAAACGGCGAGATGGCTTGAACAGGGAGACGAATATCCTGGGAGCCGGTTTGCATCTCACACAGGACATAGCGCATGGCATCACAGCCGTAGCGTTCGATAATGTCCACCGGGTCAATGCCATTGCCTTTGGACTTACTCATCCGCTCGCCTTTGCCATCCAGAATCGTGGCGTGAATAAAGACATCGGTGAACGGCACGTCGCCCAGGTTATACAGGCCCATCAGGACCATGCGGGCGACCCATAAGGTAATGATATCGCGCCCGGTCACTAGGCAGGAGCCGGGATAGTAATACGAGAGACAGTCGGGAGCGCCGTTCTGGGTGCCCAGAGGTGACTGACCGGCTTCGATAGCCGCGGTATTGGGGTCGGGCCAGCCCAGCGTGCTATGCGGCCACAACCCACTCGAAAACCAGGTATCCAGCACATCGAGATCACGGACGAACCCGGCGGCCTCCAAGTCTCTCACCACCGCCGCTTGGCTGGACGGCTCACGCAAACACACCAGAATTTTTCCCGGTCTTTGCCCCGCCGTGTCAGCGGCACTGGCTCGAGCCAGACGGTCCAGGGTATCGGGACCGAGGCGTTCATTGGTCTCGCTCGTCTGTAAGCGGGCGACCACATCTTCCCGCCTGACATACGGGGCAAGCCAGGCAATCTGTTCCCGTAATGCCTGGCCCTGGAAGCTCCCCGCCCAGATCGGAATCTGATGCCCCCACCACAGCTGGCGGCTGATACACCAGTCACGCTTCTCGGCCAGCCAGTTGATATAGGTATGCTGGTAACGGCTGTCCGGGTGAAACGAAACCTTCTTGCCTGTGGGTGAACGCCACTTGCCGGCGGCAGCATCAAGGGCGGCCTGAGCGAGTCCGGGTGCCACAAATTCGTTGGCCGTCCCCCGCCCGCAGACGACACCGCCTTCCACATCTCCCATGCGCACGAACCACTGCTCCGACAGATACGGCTCCACCGGGGTCTTGGAGCGGTCCGAGTGACCGATTTCGATTGCTCGCTCTTCAACGGCCTCAAGCAGGCCGAGAGCGTCCAAGTCCTGGATAATCTTGTCTCGGGCCGCAAAGCGGTCGAGCCCTTGATACGCGCCGGCCTGGTCGTTCAAAGAGCCGTCAGCGTTCAGAATGTTCAGCATCCCGATCTCTGCGCGGTGGCGGCTCCATACCGCATAGTCATTGGCGTCGTGGCCTGGAGTGATCTTCACACACCCGCTGCCGAGTTCGGGTTTTGCCCATTCGTCGCAGATAAGCGGAATCGGGCGGTCCTGCAGCGGGAGGCGTACCAGACGGCCGGCTCTGGCCATGCCCGCGAGTTGTTCAAGCTGGGGCAGATGCGTCGCGCGGCGTTGTTCAAGCCGTGCCACTTCCGCTTCCAGTGTGGCCCGTTCTTTTTGACCGGCCCGGGTCAGGCGCTCCTGGGTTTTCCGAATCAGATCTTCCAGCGCACCGCGCGGGTCGGGATGGCAGGCCACCGCGGTATCGCCCAACATCGTTTCAGGCCGCGTTGTCGCAACCACAACGTATTTTGGTTCGCCGGGCTGGGGCTGCATCACCGGATAGCGCAGATGCCAGAAATGCCCCTGGACGCTTTCATACACAATCTCGTCATCTGCGACCGCGGTTTGCAAGTGACAGTCCCAGTTGACCAGGCGCGTCCCGCGAAAAATCAGCCCATCCCGGAACAAGTGAAAAAAGGTCCACTGGACGGCCCGGGCACAGACCGTGTCCATGGTAAAGCGCTGGCGGTCCCAGTCACACGAACAGCCCATGGCTTGCTGTTGGCTGACAATGCGGGCCTGATACTGCTCTTTCCAGTCCCAGATACGTTCGACCAAGGCCGCGCGGCCCACATCATGCCGCGTTTTCCCTTCCAGCTCGAACAGGCGCTTTTCCACAACGGCTTGGGTGGCAATACCAGCGTGGTCTGTCCCAGCCATCCACAGCGCGTTCTCCCCCATCATGCGATGCCAGCGCGTCAGCATATCCTGCATGACGTTATCCATGGCGTGTCCCATGTGCAGCGCGCCGGTGACATTCGGCAGCGGCATCATGATTACATAGCGCTGCGCGTTGTCGTCCGGGGTTGCCGCAAAAGGTTTGGTCTCGGCCCAACGCTGGACGAGCATCTTTTCCAGTGCGGCCGGGTCGTATTGGCTGGCCAATTCGTTTGGCATCAACTCGCTCCTTGGGAAAGCAGACTCATGCGCGACAACAGGCGGTCTGTTGTCGCGGAATCCCAGTAAAAAGGGGCTTCCCTCTTGTTGAGAAAAGCCCCCTGACCTATGCGAAAGGGGGGACTTGAACCCCCACGGGTTTTACCCCACAGGATCCTGAATCCTGCGCGTCTTCCAATTCCGCCACTTTCGCGCAACGTGAAGTACTTACCCGCCCCGCGGTTGGCCTGTCAATCCCGGAGGGGCAAATCAGCAAAGGACATCAATGAGCGCTGGGGCGGGATTGGACTGAGCAACGGTGAGAGGCCAGCGACGAAAAAGCCGCGCACGAAGAGCCGGCTTTTTCGTCTCGATACAGAGACGGGTCACACCCGCCCTTACTCCGGCTCCTGATGGCCGGCGTTCGCCAGAAACGAAACCAGCACGGCGACGCTGAGGGCTCCCAGAACGCCCAGCGTCACGGCCCCGGTCGAGACAAATCCCCCGTCGGCAGAACCCGCCGCAGACCAGGCTCCGACCAAGACCACCGCCCCGACGACTATGCCTAATACTGTCCCAAGCATGTGCAAAACTCCTTGTCTGCCAATATGGCCTGCTGCTCCCCTTACCAGTTCTCCGGTTGGAGGACTAGGGCACTCCAAGTGGTGTGGGCCCGTCTCCCGTGCCGGCATGAGGAGCCCTCTTTGCTATTTTTTTGCTGGCTGGTATTCTTTCCTGGTTCTCGGTTCGGGAAAGTCGGTAGGGGAAAGAGAATAGTCCAACACCGCCCCAAATAAGGAGGTTTGCATGTCAACAGCAAACGGGGAAGTCAGTCTTGAGGGGTCCATCGATTGTGATGGCCATATCTTGGAGCCGCCCGATTTGTGGGAGCGCTATCTTGAGCCGCAGTACCGCGAGCGGGCCATTCGGATTAAAACGGACGATGAAGGCTGGGAGTATTTTGAATTTGATGGCAAACCGTCCAGGCTGTGCGAGCGCGGTTTCCCCGGCATTCTGGGGGCCATGGGCCAGCCGGATATCGTCCCAGGTCCAGACCGCCGCTATATTGATGGCGCGCCGCTGGGCTCCATGGACGCCAAGGAGCGCGTCGAGCGGCTTGACGGCGAAGGACTGACAAAATCGATTCTCTACCCCACTATCGGCCTGTTATGGGAGAGTGAGGTTCGGGACCCGGAAATCTCAGCCGCCTATTGCCGGGCCTATAACCGTTGGATTGTGGACTTCTGCTCCGAATCGGGCGGACGCCTCATCCCTATCGCTCATCTGTCCGGGACCGATGCCAACGCAGCCGCAACAGAACTGGAGCGCGCGGTCAAAGCGGGTTGCAAGGGCGCTTTTTTTGCGCCGTTTACCTGGACAAAGAAATCGCACGGCCATCCAGACTATGATGCGGTCTGGGCCAAGGCCCAAGAGTTGGATGTGCCGATTGCCCTGCATCCCACCTTTGAGCCCATCCAATTCATGCCCCACGGACGGTTTGCAGAACTCGTGCCCACGGAGCCGATTGACTTTAACTGGTATTTTGATGTGCTGGTTGCCCAGAACATGCAGCAGGCGTTTGTGGCGCTCTTTCACCACGGCGTGTTTGAGCGTTTCCCCGAGGTCAAGGCCGTCGTGCTCGAATCCCAGGCTGGTTGGATTGGCTATTTACTCGACCGGATGGACGCGGTGTTCGAGGGTCCCCTGGCCCATTCGACCCAGCTCCGGGAGCGACCGAGCTTTTATTTTCAGCGCCAGTGCTGGATTTCCGCCGACCCGGACGAAAAAGCCTTGCAGCATATTATTGAATTCG
Organism: uncultured Binatia bacterium (SeqCode); assembly: GCA_965200355.1. GTDB lineage: Bacteria > Desulfobacterota > Binatia > Bin18 > Bin18 > Bin18. The sequence continues at coordinate 3,673,774 of OZ241351.1, forward strand.
TCGGAGCCGACAAATTCTTCTGGGCTTCAGATTTTCCGCACCCGGACCACAGCGACCAGTATATGCCGGCCCTGAAACGGCTGGTTGCACCACTGTCCGAAACGGCCCGGCAGCAGGTCATTGGGGCCAACGTGGCTGCGGTCTATAAGCTGGGACAGTAACGCCTGGCGGACTGGCAGCGGCAGACCCCCCGGCCCGTCCCCGAGGCGGGCCTTTTTCGTACCGCCTCACCGCCGCGTGTCTCCCCCCTTCCTGCAATACACCCCGTGCATTACAAACTGCTGCTCGAATACGACGGCACCAACTATCATGGCTGGCAGATCCAGCCCACGGGCGCGACGGTCCAGGGGACGCTTGAAGCCGGCCTGTCCCGGATTCTGAATCGGCCCATTCGTGTGCAGGTGGCTGGACGAACAGACGCCGGGGTTCATGCCCTGGGCCAGGTGGCCAGCTTTCAGGCCCCTCCTTCTCTCAATTTGACGCGGTTTCAGCGTAGCCTCAACGCGGTTCTGCCGTCAGATATTGCCATCCACGCAATCAGCGAGGTGGCAGATACGTTTCATCCCCGCTACGACGCCCGCAGCAGGACCTATCAGTACCGTATCTGGAACCGGCCCTCTCCCTCGGCCATGCAGGCCCGCTACTCGTGGCATATCCCCTATCCTTTGGACCAGGCGGCCATGAATGCGGCCGCGGCCGTGCTCATCGGCCATCACAATTTTGCGTCTTTTCAAGGAGCGGACTCTGTGGAACGCACCCCGTGGCGCACAGTCCTGCACAGTGCCGTCTGTCGCGAGCCTGATTTTCTCGTCTATACGGTCAAAGCCGGCTCCTTCCTACGCCATATGGTCAGGAATATCGTCGGCACCTTGGTCGATGTCGGGCGGGGCGCTTTGAGCACCGACGAGTTTGCCGCGGTCTTTGCAGCCTGTCAGCGCTCTCGAGCCGGGCTGAACGCCCCGCCTCAGGGCTTGTTTCTGGTTGCCGTCCGCTATTAAGACCGACCGCTATGGGACTTCTCCAGGATATCACAGCCGCCCTCGCCCCGGTCGGGCTCAATCTCATCGGGACAACGCCGAGGGCTGACTATGAGGCCCTGGTGCCGTCGCAGTATCATATCACGCAACGGTTTCCTTGGGCCGCAACTATTATTGTGATTGGGAATGGCGGAGGAGAATTTTGGCAACACTTTCGGGATTATGCCGAGGCGCGGCCAGGCTATCTTCAGCAGCATGACCATCCGCTGGATGCCTATACTGTCGAGGTTATAGGCACGCGCCTGAGTCCGCTTTTAGACGCGACCCGTACTCTGTACCACCTCATTTATCCGTTTCAGTTTTTCAGCGGTCTGGCCGTGTCCTTCATGCACCTGTCTCAGGCCGCGCATCTGTCAGTGCCCAGCCTGCTCGGCGTCCAAATCCATCCTCAGTATGGCCCCTGGGTCGCCTGGCGGGCCGCGGTTTTGGTTGAGTGCGATTTACCGGCGCTCGCCGCCCCGGCCCACGGATTTGAGCCGTGTGCCAGCTGCGTGGAGCGACCCTGTATCGCCGCCTGTCCGGCCCAGGCCGTCAGCGCCGCACAAGGCTTGGACCTGCGGGCCTGTACCCAACATCGTCTGCACGTCCCGACCGAGTGCGCTGAGCGCTGCCACGCCCGCTACACCTGCGTCTATGGCCGTGAGCACCGCTATGTTGAAGACGAACTCGCCTATCATCAGCGTTTCAGCCTTGCCACCGCGCAGGCGTATTACAAGGAGTCCGAGGGAATATGCTAGTCGTTTGGTAGCAGATTCCCTTGCTCATCGAGCCGGAGATTCGTCTGCTGCGCTTGCTTGAGCACTTGCGGAGCCCAGGCCACATGACCGGCATCAGTTCCGCCCAGAATGGCCATCAGATGGGCGTCGGCCTCCCCGACATTTCTAAAGCCGCGCATCACACCGGGCGGGACTGAGACCGTGTCCCAAGCGTCCAGGATCACTTCTTGTTCGCCTTCGTCACCCCAGTGGATAGACCACTGTCCTGACAGCGGGATAAACACCTCAACCGTACTGTGGCTGTGCAGGGCCGCACCCTTGCCCGGACTCGCGCCCACATAGGTCACGTTAAAGTCCTGGACCGCGGTAATTGCCGGGTTGAGGTTCGGGTCCTCGGTGACCCCCCGGCCAATGACGTTATAGATGTCCCGTTCATGGCCCGGGAGCTCGCTATCAAGAAATGCCTGGGCGCTGGACTTGAGGTCTTTGAAACGCGCCACCCGTTCGAGCATCGCTTGTTTTGAAACGTAGCTGTTTGCCATTTCCTTCTCCTTCATACCCTTCTCGTATAGTCCCTCTTCCTTACCCCGGTCCGACCAAGGGACGCAAGAGAAGCTGGGCGGTTGAAGCTGCGGCCCGCCCCGCAATCGGACAGGAGAAGGGCTAGCCCCCATCCCGGACAGGAATCGGCGAGTTGCACCAGCGGCCGCTGGCCTCGTCATAATGCGCCCACCAACGCCGGCCGTTTTTGCGAAAGAGTTTGAATGCACAGCCGTGGTCGTCACACCACGGCGGGCTGGGCTCGGTCTGGGGTGGCGGGGGAATAGGCTGCTGAAGCTGCTGGCGCTGAGGCCGGGGGGCAGGCTTTGTTTTGGTCTGGCGGGGGGTAAAACCCATGGCTTCGAGTTCGACGATCACGGCTGCCATACCGCCGGCGCCATCGACCGGCATCTCCAGACGGCACTCGTAGCCCTCGGGGCTGATGCACCAGACCTCGCACGTGCCCATCGTCACCTGGGGGCTGGGGATTGGCAGAGGGGACTCTTCCAGCCGGCCCTCTCCAGGCGGTTCGCCGGGCCACTCCTCACCCCAACCAGAAGAATCCGGGAGGGAAGGGACAAATCGTTTGGATAATTTACGTTCCACTGACCTCTCGTCGGACGAGCTGGGCTCCGGCGACCAGGGCAGCCAGCTTGGCGCGGGCTAAATTCCGGGACGAGGCGGAAAATCCACAGTCGCAGGTCAGGTAGAGTTTTTCCGGGTTCACATGTTCCAGCGTCAGACGGATACGCTCGGCCACATCTTCCGCCGTCTCCAGGTACATGGATTTCACATCAATGACCCCGGCCGCAAACTCACGCTCATCACCGTACTGACTCCAGAGCGCCAGTTCGGCCATTTCTCGATTCGCAAATTCCAGTGCAAATTGATCGACTTTGACATAAAGAATGCCGGGGAACAGCGGTTTGTAGGTGCGCTTCATGGCTGGTCGGCCCTGATTATTGCCAAAGCAGACGTGTAAGGCCGTTTTGGCCTCCACACCCTCAAGGGTGGCATTAAACAGCTTCACTGTTTCTTCTATGGACAAGGCTGGCTCCCGACCCCCGGCGGATGGTTCGTCAAGCTGAATAAAGGTCGCCCCAGCCGCCACAACATCTCGGAGTTCCTTATTCACGAGGGCTGCCAGGTCGTACAGGAGGGGCAGATAGTCGCCGGGCGGATAGCCGGCCTTGAGCCGGATGGGCAGGGCGAGCGTGAGCGGACCGGGGCAGCAGACCTTGAGCGGTTTATCGGTCTGGGCTTGGACAAAGGTCCATTCGTCAACTAACCCGAACCCGCCAGGGGCGCTGACTCGTTCGGTGGTCTCAAAACGCGGCGCACTATCATAGCTCATAATGCCGAGCTTGCGCTGCGCCCGGACCATATCGAGTCCAGATAGTTTTTCGACCACATTCCACAGAAAGCGCTGACGACGTATCTCGCCATCCGTCAAAATGTCCAGGCCGGCTTCTTCTTGGTCCCATACCGCCATCTTTATCGCGTCCTGGACCGCCTCTTCAAAATCTGCCGGACCAGCAGTTCCAGCCCGGAGGGCTCTTCTGGTTGCAATCAACCACGCGGGTGAGGCGTAGGAGCCAACACCCATGGTAGGGAAAAGCCCAAGATCAGTTCCGTTGAGTGTCGGCATCGCTACTGCCTGCTTGCCCTGGTCCTTCCAGCCTGGTCTATAACGCCTCTGGAAAGAGCGCCAGTAACTCCACCCCATCCGGGGCCTGCCACACGCCGCGCACCATATAGGTCTGGAGCGTTTCCACCCGAAAGCCCACCGCCAGCAACTCGCGTAATAATGCGACGTGCCGGGTCGGAAAACGCATACGCAGGGCCCTTCCCCGCTCACGCTCGGCCGCGGACAGAATCAGGGCGCGCAAGACCGCGGGGTGTGTTGCCGCGGCAGGGCCGAAAAAGGTCCCAGCCTCTGTTCGGAGGAAACACAGATAGCCCGCGAGCTGGCCCTGCACGAGAGCGGCGATATGCGGCGGCTGGGTATGGAAAAACCGCAGGTCCTGGGCCCGCGCGATACCGGTTAAGCGCGTATCCAGGGTCGCCAGGTGCTCGATATCCTCCGTCGCCCACTCCCGAATTTCAATATCCCCCGGAACGTGGGCCTGAATGTGCTGCCCAACCAGGGAAGCGACCGTTCCACACACCGCAAAACCAAGCCGGCTATACAGCGGAAAAGACGCCACATTAAAGGCGTCTTGGACCAGCCGGAACGAGGGACACGCGCCCCCCGTCTCAATCACGGTCTGCATCAGCGCCCGCCCAGCCCCTTGGGCTTGGGCACTCGGAGCAACGGTAATCGGACCAATGCCGGCCGTATCGCCACGGAGATGGAGAAACCCAGACCCCACGACCTGTCCCCCCTGGAGCGCGGTGAAACACTCGTTTGGTTCAAGCCGCGCATACCCTTGGGCAATGGATGTTCCGGCGGCTGCCGACGGAAAGGGCTCAGGATAGCCATGCCGGCGGAAGACCACGTTGAAGGCGGCAACCATGACGGCCCCAACGTGAGGAATATCCTCTGCTCGCATGTGACGAATCGTCACGGTCATGACGTTCCCCTCTTCCCTTCCCGACCTGCCAACATCCGCAGAGAGCGATGTGTTTCAGCGTTATAACAAAAAACGCCCCGGCTGTCTGCCTGCGACCGCATATTCTCTGGCTATGGACGCCAAGGCGGCTGGACGCAGCCGGCAGGACCTGCCTGACTTTTCCCCCCTGTCTGCGCGTGGTACCGTAGCCGCACTTTTTCGTTATCGGTAAGAACAGCCGAGAGAGGATGTGTATGGAAGCCTGTGGTGAGTTATCCCCACCTCCTAGAATCCTGTTAGGTCCTGGCCCGAGCAACGTCCATCCTCGGGTCCTGCGCGCCCTGTCCACCCCGCTTGTTGGTCACCTCGACCCTGAGTTTATCCGGTTGATGGAAGAGACCAAGGCCCTCCTGCGGTTGGTCTTTCAAACCGCCAATGCCCTCACCCTCCCGATTTCAGGGACCGGCAGCGCTGGCATGGAAACCTGCTTTGTCAATCTGGTCGAGCCGGGCGATGAGGTGGTCATCGGCGTCAACGGCGTATTCGGCACCCGTATGGTTGAGGTCGTGAAACGCTGTGGCGGAACACCCATCATCATGGAAGCGCCCTGGGGGTCCGTCTTTAGCCCGGACGATGTCCGGGCCGCCCTCACCCGCTGCACCCGACCGAAGCTGGTCGCCCTCGTCCACGCGGAGACCTCGACCGGAGCCTGGCAGCCGGTGGCCGATATTGCGCCGCTCGTCCATGAGGCGGGAGCGCTGTTTCTGGTCGATGCGGTGACATCGCTCGGCGGCTGTCCCCTCAAAATAGATGACTGGCAGATTGATGTCTGTTATAGCGGCACCCAGAAGTGCCTGAGTTGCCCGCCCGGCCTGTCGCCCGTCACCTTTAGCCCAGCCGCTCAGGAGGTCTTACGGAACCGTACCCACCCGGTTCAGAGCTGGTATCTGGACCTCAGCCTGCTGGCCCAATACTGGGGTGAGGAACGTGTGTATCACCACACCGCCCCTATCTCCATGAACTACGCTCTGCGGGAAGCCTTACGGCTGATTTCCGAAGAAGGCTTACCCCCGCGTTTTCGTCGGCACGAGGACAATCATTTAGCCCTGGCGGCCGGCCTCAACGCGCTGGGGATGCAGTTGGTCCCCCAGGCAGGCGCCCGCCTCTGGATGCTCAACAGTGTCGCCATTCCGGCTGGCATTGACGACGCCACCGTTCGGAAGCATCTCCTCGCTGAGTACCATATCGAGATTGGGGCCGGCTTGGGCGTGTTGGCCGGAAAAGTCTGGCGTATTGGCCTGATGGGAGAATCCAGCACCCGGATCAATGTGCTGCTCGTTTTAAGCGCCCTGGAGGCCGTCTTACAGAAAAATGGTCATGCCTGCCCAGCCGGCGCCGGCGTCAGCGCGGCGCAAGAACTCTATAAGACGCGGGAGTCTGGGGAGCGTCCCAGTCAATATGGGACCTGATAAGTCCGGGTCTCAAGACAGCCAGCCCTCGGCCTAGCGGTGTGGTCGCGGCAAGAGGAGAGCCGCGGAATAATGCGAGCGTTCGCCAGCCCCCTTTTCTTGGTGTGTCTTTTTGCTCTCCTGCCGGCTGTGACACACAGCCAAGCTGAGCCGACACTCGTTCTGCTGTCCGCCAACCAGATTCCCCCCTTGGTGGACGACCTTGACCGGAATTCTCTCAAAACCGTACTCCAGCACAGCCTCGCAGCGCTGAAGCAGAAGTCCGACGCGCAAACCTTTCCCTTCGGACAGCAACAGGTCAGTGTCGGCCAGGTCCGGGAAAGTCTCGGCGCATTTCTGGCCCTGCTTGACCAGCCCGGAGACCTCGCGCGAGAGGTCCAGCGAGCATTCGACCTCTATCGCGCAACCACAGAGGTGCTTTTCACCGGCTATCATGAACCCGAACTGCGGGGCAGCTTTATCCGCACCGAGCGCTATCGTTATCCCTTGTATCGGCGTCCCACGGATCTGGTCAGGGTTGACACCTCCCGATTTACGACACAGAGTGAACGGGTCCTCCCGTTTCCGCCGGACATGTACGGTCGCGTCGCAAACGGGCGGCTCGTCCCCTATTTCTCCCGGGCTCAGATTGACGGACAGCACATGCTCATGCCGCAACACAGAGAAATCGTCTGGCTCGACGACCCGGTTGAGCGTTTTTTTCTCCACATTCAAGGCTCGGGGAAAATTCGGCTGCCGGACGGCGCCTGGTTTCGGGTCGGCTATGCGGCTTCAAACGGCCGACCGTATCGGAGCATTGGCAAGCTGCTCCTCAGTCAAGGCAAACTCCGGCCCGGAGAGGCATCGGCCCAGGGCATCCGTCGCTATCTGCGGCAACATCCAGCCGAACAAGACCAGATATTGTTTCATAATCGCCGCTATATTTTCTTTCGGGTGGTCTCTGCCGGGCCGCTGGGCAGCCTGGGCGTACCGCTCACACCGGGCCGCTCGATTGCGGTTGACCCGAATTACTATCCGCCGGGTGCGGTCGGCTTTATCCGCGCCACCAAGCCGCGCCTGGAGGCAGACGGGCAGGTCTCGTGGCAATCCTTTTCGCGTTTTGTGGCCCTGCAAGACCGTGGGGCCGCCATTACCGGCCCCGGGCGGGCGGATATGTATTGGGGCAGTGGGCCACAACCGGAGGCTGGCCTGATGGCCCAACGCGGCGAGCTGTATATCCTTCTCAAGAAGTCATAGCCCGCCTAGGCAACGCGAATCAGATTTCACCATACTCACCCCCACGAGAGGACAGCCCCCTATGGCATCTGCGGCAGCAATTCCTCATTACAGCTTACGCCATATTGCCCTGAATGTGGCGGATGTGGCCGTTTCTGTTGAGTTCTACACAACCCTGTTTGGGATGCAGGTCGTCTGGCAGCCTGACCCGGACAATGCCTACCTCTCCTCGGGCTGTGACAATCTGGCCCTGCACAAGGCGCGGTCCCGCCAGGGTCGAGCGGAGCAACGCCTTGACCATATCGGGTTTATTGTCCCGCGGCGGGACGATGTTGACCGCGCCGCCGCCATACTTGAGACGCGCAGCGTCCCTATCATCAAACCCGTCCGGACCCATCGGGATGGCAGCCGCTCCCTGTACTGCGCCGACCCGGATGGCACGGTTATCCAGATTCTGTATGAGCCCACCCTCAGCCAACAGCGCCTCACATGAAGTGATAGGCGGCCTGCGGCTGTGGGCGGCCTGGGCCGTCCACGCCTACACGGCCTCTGGGGTCCTCGCCGGGTTTCTTTCCCTCCAGGCTATTTTCTTGAGCAGGCCGCGGCCGGCCTTTGTCTGGATGTTAGTCGCCGTCCTCATTGATGCCACCGATGGCGTTCTGGCCAGAGCTGTCCAGGTGAAACGGGTGCTGCCCTGGTTTGACGGCGCAAAACTGGATGACATTGTTGACTATTTTACCTATGTGATTGTCCCGGTGGTTTTTCTCTATCAGTTTCAGTTGCTGCCGGCTTCTGGAACGCTGCTCTTCGTGGTAGCAATACTCCTGGCCAGCGCGTATGGTTTTTGTCAGGCCGAGGCCAAAACGCACGATTTCTTTTTTACCGGTTTTCCCTCCTACTGGAATATCGTGACGTTCTATCTCTACGCCGGCGGGACGCCCATCTGGCTGAACGGGAGCGTGGTGTGCATCCTTGCCATAGGGGTCTTCATCCCTGTTCGCTATATTTACCCAACGCGCACCGTTCGCCTGCGCCTCGTGACAAATACGCTCGGTGCCCTGTGGGTTGGCGTTGTGCTGCTTCTCCTCTCCCAGTTCCCCCATCCCCAGCCCTGGCTCGTCGTGGCCTCGCTCTACTATCCGCTCTACTACGCCGCCCTGTCCTTCTATTTGCACTTCACCACTCCGCCCGCGTCTTCACCACCCCCGGCTGAGACTTGACAGCCAGCAAATCAGACACATTTTTCTGATAACGCTCACCACAGGAGCAACGCATGGAGACCATAAAAGACCGCCAAGAAAAGGCAGCCGCCCTCTTAGACAAAGGCGACCTGGCCCAAAGACAAGGCGACCTGGGAGATGCGATGCGTCTCTACCAGGAGTCCATTCAAATCTACCCGACCGCGGAGGCGCATACTTCTCTCGGGTGGACGTATCATTTTCTCCACCGTTACGGAGACGCCATTGAAGAATGCCGCACGGCCATTGCCCTCAACCCTGAGTTTGGCAATCCGTATAACGACATCGGTCTCTCTCATGAAGATGGGCAAGCTGGACGACGCCGTTCCCTGGTTACAGCACGCGATAGAGACCCCTCATTATGACACGCCGCATTATCCGTATCTGAACCTGGGCCGGATGGCGCTCGCAAAAGGGGACCTCCTCCAGGCGGCCCGAGAATTTGGACGCGCTCTTGCGGTTGAGCCCCGTTCGCTGACCGCCCGCCGCACCCTTGCCGCCCTGTCTGCCCAATTAAACTAAGCCCGCTCGTCCACTGCGCTTGACTCAGAGAGGAGACATCACTCCGCGTCGAGAGCGGGATTCGTCTCTTCTCTCACGGCGAGCGGGGCAGAGACTTGGGTCGATTCAGCATAAAGGGCAGGATATCGGCCGCAGGTCTGCGGCGGCGTCTTTCTGGAAAAGACAAAAGGAGCGGACCGAGGAGGATACCGCCAAGAAAGCCACCCATATGGGCCCCCCAGGCCGTAGGGGTTGATGAAAAGACAGCGGCTTCTCCCATCATGTAGACAGAGAGACCCCCGACCACATGAAAGAGTATCCAGCCGCTCAAGAAGAGGACCGTAGGCGTTCTTTTAAGAGAGCGGTGAGAGGCAGGCTCGGTGGCATCAGGCTCTTGAGTCGAGAAAAAACACAGACAATAAACACCCGCAACTGCGGCAATCGCCCCACTCGAGCCGATCATCGGAGTCGAGGAAAACGGCGTGAGCGCCGCTTGGGTTAAAAGGGCGATGACGTTGCCACACAGATACAGTCCCAAGTAGCGGGCCGCCCCTAAGCGCGCCTCTACTGCGTTCCCGAGAAAGAAGAGACACAGGAGATTGCCGACCAGATGCAGGCCGTTCCCATGCAGGAAGAGACAGGCGAAAAGCGAGGAAGAGACGGGGAATTGGCCCTGCGTGAGCGCCAGAGAAAATTGGGCGGGAATCCAGCCATAGGTCGCAAGGAACGATTGGAAGGCCGGGCCGAGTGTAAGTTCGTAGGCAAAGCAGCCCAGGATTGCTCCCATGAGCATGTGATTCGCCCACGGGAAACATGCGCCTTGGCGCTCTTCTTCAAGATGGTACACGCCCTTGATCCTAGCTCCGGTTGTCTCTCAGCACCGTATCCCACCACAGCCTCCAAAAATTCTCTCCACTTGTTCAAGCCCGGTGAAGCAGTCTCCCTCTATAGCACCTTCAATACAGGTATGATAGGGGAAAAATACTATGCCAATCTACGAATACTACTGTCGGGCGTGTCACAGGCAGCAAAGCTTCCTTTTTATGAAGCTCGGAGACGTCCAGCAATCTCCCCCGTGTCAATACTGCAATCAACGTCGCCTCATCCGACTGCTGTCCGGTTTTGCCTATCATCAGGGGGAGGAAACTCGACTCAAGAATCTGGACACTAATGCCCCGAGAGACGAGGCATTCTACCGCGACAACCGCAATGTGGGCCTATGGGCAAAGAAACGCGCCAGAGAAATGGGTGTTGATCTTGGCCCGCAGTTCGATGAGACGGTAGAAAAGGCCCGCAGTGGTAAAATCCTCGATGAGCACTAGCCTGCCTCGCCCGCTTGATTATTAAGCTGACCAAACATGCTGCGTGCGGCGCGCGATCAATTCTGGCGGATTTGCCGAATCGTGAGCGGGATTATGCTCCTGCTTGTCGGCCTTTTTCTCAGTCTTCCCGGCATTCCGGGGCCGGGCGTTGTCTTAATTTTCGTCAGCTTCGGCATTCTGAGTCGAGATTTTGAGTGGGCCAAACGTTGGCACCTGCGTCTCAAAGACACGGCTCAGCAGATTCTCAACCGTCGGAAAACGGCCCCGCGCCAAGAGCAGACCGCAGCCGGACCAGAGGCCAAGCATGATTAAGCTCTACGATTTTTCCCTGTCCCCGCGCGCGCGCAAGGTACGGATCACCCTCGCAGCAAAGGGGCTCGCGTATGAAAAGGTCCCGATTGACATCACCACAGGAGAGCAGAAAACCCCTGCATATTTAGCCATTCACCCCTACGGAAAAGTCCCCGCACTCCAGGATAATGGGACGACGGTCTATGAATCCACCATCATTATGGAATACTTGAACGACACCTACCCCATCCCGCCCCTGCTTCCAGACGATATTGGACAGCGGGCCCGGGCCCGTGTCCTCATGCACTATGCCGATAATCCGTATGAGAGCGCCGTGGCAACCCTTGCCGCAGAACTCCTGCTCAAGCCCATGCAGGGCGGTACGGCTGACCCCGAGACGGTCTCACAAGCGCGGACGGCGCTGAACCGGTGCTTCGACCACCTCACCACCGCACTGGGCAATAATGACTTTCTGGTCGGCTCGACCCTGACCCTGGCGGATATTCCGTATGTGGCGTGGGCCCTCCTGTTTCCCAGACTGCATATCGACATTCCGCATCCAAGACTGCGAGGGTGGCTCGACCGACTCACAGAGCACCCGAGCGTGCAGGCGGCCGGCTAAGACCGAGCGGCAATCCAGACACAACGCTTCTGCGTTCCCAATCTCTGCGAGGGAGTATGTTTAGCGGCATTATTGAAACAACCGGGGTCATCACGGAGATCGCCACTCTTGCCGAAGGGGTTCGCCTCAAGCTGCGGACGAGTCTGCCCATACAAGAAGTCAGTCAGGGCGAGAGCATTTGTACGAATGGCGTCTGCTTAACGGTGACGGCCATTGAGGCAGACCAACTCAGCTTTGACGTTTCGGCAGAATCTCTGCGACGCACGACCCTGGGAGCGCTCCAGGTTGGCGACAGCGTGAATCTCGAACGCTCGCTCCGCCTTGAGGACCGTCTGTCAGGCCATCTCGTCTGGGGTCATGTGGACGGCGTGGGGCAGGTCACTTCCATTCAGCCGGAAGGCGATTCGTTCCTGTATACCTTTGCCGTCCCGGCTGCGCTCAGCCGCTACCTTGTGGAGAAAGGTTCGGTGGCCGTTGATGGTATTAGTCTGACGGTCTTCGATTGTCAGCCCACCGCCTTTACCTGTGCCATTATTCCCCACACCCACGCCGTCACCACGCTGCATCAGCGTCAGCCCGGTGATCGGGTCAATATCGAAGGGGATATGCAGGGGAAATATATTGAGAAGTTCGTCCAGGACGTGGTTGAGGGGATGCTGGCCGCCCCCCTCCAATCGCTGCGAGACGAGGTGGCCGCCCTCCGCAAGCAGATCGAACAAAAAAGCGCCTAGGGTCGGCGTCGGTCTGGTCTTCGACGGCATGTGCGCCTCTCCCGCGCTGCCGGAGCAGGAAGCCGCCTTTCATTAAGATTGCCCCCTCCCTCCTGCTCGGATAAGAAGAGCACTCAGGCATCAGAGGGGGACCTATGGCCGATACCACTACCCGCACCATTATCCAACACGCAAAAGAGCAGGCTCGCTCTGTGCTGACCGAACGCGAGGCAAAGGCAGGCGTCCAATCGGCCGGCATCCCTACCGTCCGAACGGAGTTGGCCCGAACCGCGGAGGAGGCGCTCACCCTCGCCCAAGATATGGGTTTCCCGGTTGCGCTCAAGATCAGTTCCGCTGACATCGCGCACAAAAGTGATATTGGCGGCGTGCAACTCAATCTGACCACCCCGGCCGCGGTTCGGCGCGGGTTTGACGCCATTCTGACCGCCGTCCGCAAGGCACAGCCCGCCGCAGTTATCGAAGGCGTCTCGGTTCAACCTATGGCCCGGCCAGGCGTTGAGGTCGTTATCGGCCTGACCACCGACCCGCAGTTCGGCCCACTCGTCATGTTTGGCCTGGGTGGGGTGCATGTCGAGGTACTGAGAGACGTGACGTTCGGGATGGCTCCGCTCCGTCCGCAGGACGCCGCTCGTATGGTCCGCGCCATCAAAGGCTTGCCAGTGCTCACCGGCCATCGCGGTCAAGCCGCGGTTGATCTCGCCGCTCTGGAACAGGCCCTCCTCGCGCTGTCAGCCTTAGCCGAAGCGCAGCCAGATATCCAAGCCGTTGACCTCAACCCGGTTTTTGCCTACGCGGACGGCTGTCTTGCCGTTGATGCCCACGTCGTTCTCCACGCTGAGGGGCCTCGCCCCCTGCCCCGTCCGCTGTCGGACGAGACCCGGGCGGCCCTGGCACGCACGTTTCATCCGCGAGCGGTGGCCGTGGTCGGCGATAAACGCGCTATGAATTATCTCTGGTTACGCAGCCAGAGCACTTTTACGGGCAAAGTCTATTCCGTCCAGATTGACGAGCGGGAAATCCAGGGCATTACGGATTTAGGTGTTCCCAACTATCCAAGCTTGGCGGCAATCCCCGAAGACATCGACTACGTTATCACCGCGGTCCCGCGTCAGGTTGCCCCCCATATTGTTGCAGACTGTGCCGCCAAAAAGGTGGCAGGGGTGATGCTCTTCACCTCGGGCTTCTCCGAAGTCCACGACGCAGAGGGACAACGCTTGGAACAGATGGTGACCACAACCGCCCAGGAAGCCGGACTCGCCCTTATCGGTCCAAACTGTATGGGCCTCTACCATCCAAAAATCGGTCTCCGCAATTACCCCGAGCTGCCGGCTGGCGAGTCGGGTTCAATTGGATTTATCGGCCAGAGCGGCACCCACACCATCACCTTTAGTATGGCCGCGGCCAGTCATGGGCTGCGTATCAGTAAAGCGGTCAGTTTTGGGAATGCCGCGGTCCTTGATGCCAGTGACTACCTCGACTACCTGGCTCACGACGCCGAAACAGAAGTAATCGGCATGTATCTTGAGGGAGTCCGAGAAGGACGCCGATTCTTGACGTTGCTCCGTGAGGTGACGCCCCACAAACCGGTTGTTATCTGGAAGGGGGGGCAGACCGAAGCCGGCCAGCGGGCCACCTCGTCGCATACCGGCTCCCTCGCCGTTCCGGCTGCCGTATGGGCGGCCCTGGTCCGTCAGGCCGGGGCTATCTCCGTGAGCAGCTTTGATGAGCTGCTTGACGTCATTAAGCTGTTGCAGTTTGCCAAACCAGCAACGGGAGACGGGGTGGGTCTGATTGCCATGACAGGAGGCCCCTCAGTGAGTCTCACCGATGCCTTTGCCGCGGCCGGGCTGCGGGTTCCCCCGCTCAGCCCGGCCTCTTACGAAGAACTGTCTTCATTCTTTAACGTCATTGGCGGAAGCTTTCGCAACCCGCTCGATTCCGGCCATACAATAGGCATGGGCCAGATGACCGACACCCTGGACCGGCTGCTCTCCATCCTCGACCGTGACCCACATATTGAGGCGATTGTCATGGATACGGGGGCCGGCCTGGTCGCCGGGCAGTGGGAAGCCCGGCCGCAAACGCTGACCACTCTGCTCGACACCTTGAGTCGCTTTGCCGCCCGTTCCGCCAAGCCCTTTTTTGTTGTGCTGCAACCCTTTGCCCACGAAGCCAGCCTGCTCCACACTCGGACCCAGTTTCATCAACGCGGCCTCGCAACCGTGGCCACCCATGAGCGGGCGGCGCGCGCCCTGAGTCTTGTCACCGCCTATCACCGTTTTCACGCGCAACAGTGAAGGAGACGACCGGCCGGTTCTCGCTGGAATTGACCCACTGTCGGGGATGAGATAGCAGTGTGAGCGGCGGGCCGCTCTGCATGACCCGCACGCGCTGGATATGATGCAAGGAGGAAACGATGACATACATCATCACGAGACTATGCCGGGACTGCATCGACACCGGCTGTGTGGCCGTTTGTCCGGTTGACTGTATTTATAAATATACCGGCGATGACACCGAAAAATACCCGAACCAGCTCTATATCCATCCCGACGAATGTATTGACTGTGGGGCGTGCGAGCCCGAATGTCCCTGGCAGGCTATTTTTGAGGAAGTTGCTGTCCCGGATGTGTTTGAATCCGACACCCCGCTCAACTATGCGATGGTGGACGATGAGGCCGACTTTGAAGTCGCCGGGCATGAGAAAGTATCCCATCCGACCGCGGATGAGGTTGCCGCCAATAAACAGAAGTGGGGCTGGGACGACTAACGTCCCGGCAGACAGCGATGAGCAAGAGAAGAGAGGGCCGCTCGACAACCGACCCTCTCTTCGGCGCTTTTTTTACGCCGCCGGGCTACGCACTGCGCTTTAACGCTTCTTCAACCAAGACCAGCCGATCATTCCCGAAAAACATGGAGTCACCGTTGACATAGATCGTCGGCGTCCCGAAGCCGCCCCGTTCGATCACCGCGTTCGTATTGGCCCGAATCCGATCTTTGTAATCCTGCCGGGCGATCTTGTCGAAGTATTCGGCTTCATCAAGACCGACGGCGGCCACGATCTTGCGCAACACCGCATCCTGACTGATGTCCTGATCCTCGCCCCAATAGGTTTCAAACACCCGATAGCTATAGGGCAGAAACGTGCCGGGATGTTCGAGCGCCACGAGCGCACCCCGCAGCGCTTTGACCGAGTTTACCGGAAAAACGGTAGGAGTCATGAGAATTTTCAGGCCATAGTAGCGTGCCCAGTCGCTCATATCTTTTGCCATATAGCGCTGCTTGGCCGGCACGCCCTTTTCTCGGAACTCATACACCGAAGGATTGACCGTATTAAACACCCCACCCACCAGAAACGGACGCCACTGAAGGTCGGCCTGGTATTTGCGGCACAGCCCCTCAATCCTGGTGAACGCCAGATAGGTCCACGGGCTGGAGTAATCATAAAAAAATTCGACAGTGGCCATGGCATCCTCCGTTTCAGTGGTGCGTGGTTAGTGCTGAAAGATCAGAAACTCGGCTAATAAGTCGTTAAATTCATCGGCGTAGAAGAGATGGATATTATGTCTGCCGTCCGGAAATATGTGTAGGCGTGACCCGGCTATCCCCTGCTGTAAAAAATGGGCATGAAAGGGCGGCACCAGAGGGTCTTTCCCCCCATGTATCAGAAAGGTGGGACAGGTAATCTGGGCCAGACGGTCCCGACACAAATCGCCGCCGGCTTTCAATAGCATCTGCTGGGCGTCACACCAGCGGGTCCACAGCGATTGAAATTCATCGCCATACATCGCCTGCATCGGCGCTGCCGCGCGCGGAGACCAATCCGCCACCCGGCGCGTCCGCTCGTAGGCATCAATATCATCCTGGGACACATACGCATTACCGCCCCAGAGCGCCATTTTGGTCACCCGCTGCGGATAGGCCACGGTCAGCAATAAACTCGTAATCGCGCCGTCGCTCCAGCCGCCGACGGCGTAGGTTGCGCAGCCGAGCGTCTCCATCAGGGCCACGAAATCCTCGGCGTCTTGCTGATAGAAGTCAGGCGGAAACACGCGCGCCGGCGGACGGGATTTGCCATAACCGCGCGGGTCGGGCGCAATTACTCGGAGCCCGCGCTGAGGCAGGGCGGCTAATTGTGGGGCGAAGTCCGATTGTCCGCTGCCCAACGCTCCGGGCAATAAGAGAAAGGGGGGACCTTCCCCACGGTCTTCATAATGGAGTCTGACTCCGCGTATGTCTGCGTATGGCATGCGTCCTCCGCCTCATGACGTTGCTGGCTGTGATACCATGCCCGTCCGCAAGAGAGAAGCCGGTCTTGCCCTTGCAGCCGTCCCCTATCTCTGACACAAACAGCCCAGTGATATTCTCCGCAAGTTAGGAGCGGCATGAAAACCATTGGACTCACCGGCGGGATTGGCTCGGGTAAAAGTACCGTCTCCAAGCTCCTGGCCACGCTGGGCGCTTATATCATTGATGCAGACATTGTTGGGCATGAAATCTATCTGCCGGGCAAGGCCGCCTGGCAACAGGTCATTGCCGTCTTTGGACGAGAAATCCTCGCCGAAGACCAAACCATAGACCGTAAAAAACTCGGCGCTCTTGTCTTCAGGAGCCCAGACGACCTCGCCCGGCTCAATGCTATTGTCCATCCGATTATGTTTGAGGAAATCCGGCAGCGTATCCGCGCCAAGCGAGGAGAGGGATTTGCCGCGCCCATTGTGGTTGAGGCGGCCATCCTGATTGAGGCCAACTGGCTGCCCCTGGCAGACACGGTCTGGGTGGTAGAAACCGACAGAGACGCGGTCGTTCGGCGGGTGGCCGAGCAACGCGGCATGTCCGCCGCGGACGCCGAAGCCCGCATTGCCAACCAGCTCTCCAACGCCCAGCGCCGCAAACACGCCCAGGTTGTCATCCACAATAACGGCTCCCGCCAGGCCCTTGAGCGACAAGTCCAACAGGCATGGGATCAACTCGGGGCATGAGTCGTATACACGCGACGGGCCTGATCTTCGATGTGGATGGGACACTCGCCCAGTCGGTCGAGTTTTTCTATGAGATCGCCCTGGAGGTTCTGGCCCTGGCCGGCATTCCCCCAGTGCCGCGCGACCGGGTGTATGAGTTGATGCGCCACGGGGCGGAGAACCCACTCGTCCAGCTTTTTCCTCCCGATTATCCCGACCCCGAGGACCGCCTCAAGCGCATCACCGACAGCCGGATGGACGAATGGCTGCGGCGCTACCACGAAGAGACGCAGGCCGTTCCGGGGAGTCTTGAACTCTTGCATCGTCTGCATCACCAAGGCTTTCAACTCGGCATCGCGACCTCATCCGGGCGCGCCCTGCCCTTTCTTGATACCTGGGGTGTCCGTCATCTTTTTGGCGGCATCGTTGGCCGGGAGGACGTCACCCATCGCAAGCCGCATCCAGAGCCCATCTTGAAGTGCCTGGAGCATCTCCAGCTTGCCCCTCACCAGGCGGTGTATATCGGCGACTCTCCCATTGATATTCAGGCTGGCAAGACAGCCGGGGCCGTGACCATCGGGGTCCTGACCGGGACCAGCACCGAGGCGGTCATGCGGCAGGAGCAAGCGGACTACATCCTGCCGAGCATTGCCGAGCTGCCCCGGCTGCTCGCGGTCTAGGGGATTGACTACGGTCTGAGTCTGGTGTCTTTTTCAACAACTGACGAAACGACCTTCCCGCCCGGAACCATACCTGCAACAGCCTCAAGCTCGCACGCCCGTCAAGCATCCTCATACTGCGGTGCACGTTTCTCCAGGAACGCCGCAATACCCTCGCGCACATCATTGGTCTGCGTCGCAAGAATCTGATTCCGATCTTCCATTGCAATGGCCGCCTCCAACGTTGGCGCGTCAACCGCATAGCGCAGGCATTCTTTTGTCAGCCGCACGCCCAGGGGCGAGTTACGCAGAATACGGCGGGCCATCGCTTCAGCCGCCTGCTCCAATTCGGCGTCCGGCACTAAGCGGGAGGCCAGCCCCGTTGCCAAGGCGCGGTGCGCATCAATAAAGTCCCCGGTCAGCAAAAGCTCGGACGCGACCGAAGCCCCGACCAGCCGGGGCAGAAAATAACTCACGCCCACATCGCAAGCCGACAGTCCGATGCGGATAAAGGCCGCGTTCATACGCGCAGACTCCCCAACAATACGGACATCGCTCGCCAGGGCTAAGGCAAACCCACCCCCGGCGGCCGGGCCATGCACAGCGGCAATAAATGGCTGTGGGGCGCGGTGAATTTTAATCGCCAGCTCGGCAATCCGGCGCTGGTCACGCAGACCCTGAGCCACAGAATAGGTGCCGGTTGCAGCGCTGGACTGTTTGAGATCAAGCCCGGCGCAAAAACCACGGCCAGCGCCCCGCAGGATAACCACCCGGACCGTCTGATCTTGGTGCAGTTGGTCAAGCACGCTGTGCAGCTCATCAACGAGTAGGCTGTTCATAGCGTTCAGCGACATGGGACGATTCAAAACGAGCCATAAGAGGTCGGTGTCCCGCCGTAATTCCAAGGTTTCGTAGCGCTCATTCATAGCTTCCGCCCTTTCTCATTAAATCAACGAGCGTGACTGACAGCCGTCAACCGTGATACACGCCCCGGAAACCCACTGGGCACGCTCCGAAGCCAGAAAAACGACGACATCTGCCACTTCTTCCGGCTTCCCAAAACGCCCGGCCGGCAGCTCGGCTTTGACAAAAGCGGCAATACCTGCAGGGTTTTCTTTTTGTCGTTGTTCCCACGCTCCGCCAGGGAAGAGAATCGACCCCGGCGCAACGCTGTTGACCCGAATCCCTTTGGGGGCAAGCGCCCGGGCCATTTCTTTGGATAAGCTAATCATGGCTGCCTTTGCGGCGTTATAGGTCATCGGGCCGCCCCACTCGCGGCCGTAGATTGAGGCGATATTAATCACACAGCCGGCCTTGCGTGCTTCCATGACCGGGACGACCAGTTGGCACAGGTCCAGCGCGGAAAAGAAATTGAGGGCAAAACCGGCCTGCCAGTCCTGCCGGGAAGCCCCCAGATTGCCGCCCGGCCGCGACCCGCCCACATTGTTGATGAGAATATCGGTCCCCCCAAAATGGTGCTGCGTCGCTTCCACCCAGCGCCGCGCCTCAGCTTCCTGAGTCACGTCCAGGGCCGTGGCCAGCACCGCAACGCCGGCCTCTCGGGCTTCTTGGGCGGTGGCCTCAAGCTGTTCCTGGCCACGCGCACACAGGCTCAAGCGACAACCTTCCGCGGCCAGTCCCAGGGCAATAGCGCGCCCAATGCCTCGACTCGCTCCGCTTACCATTGCCACACTGTTTGAAAGTCCAAGCTCCATAGCGTCCTCCTTTGTCTGCTTGACTCGGACTAAGCATATCTCATTTCCAAGAAAAAGGCCGGGTGCGCCGCTCTTGCCAGACGGCAGGGCGTCCGCTTAGATGGGGGCGCGGTTGTACTCAGCCAAGGGGGCCCACTGTGCCAGATCATTTTCTTTTGGAAAAAGACGAGAGCATTGCCACACTGACCTTTAACCGGCCAGAGAAACGCAACCCCCTCAACGAAGACATTGCCCTGGAACTGGAACGCCGGCAATATCAGATACGCGATGATGCAGACATCCGGGTGGTTGTTTTTACCGGAACGGGCAATACGTTTTCAGCCGGCGCCGACCTGTCGCCCATCAGAGGCATCAGCGACCGCCAGGAGCGGCGTAAAATTTTCGCCCCGCTCGGCAAGCGCTGGACGCGCGCCATTGCACGCACGCTCGATATGTTTGCCAGCATGGAGCCGGTCGTGATTGCCGCCATCAACGGCTATGCGATTGGTGGCGGGTGGTCATTGGCGCTGGCGTGCGATTTTCGGATAGCGGTCGAGGAAGCGGAGTTCTGGTTTCCCGAAGTAGACCTCGGCGTGCCGCTGAGCCCGCCCTCAACCGCCCTGCTGCTTGCCAATGTTGGACCGAATCGCGCCAAGGATATCATTCTCAACTGCCGGCACCTGAAGGCGGACGAGGCCCTCCATCTCGGTTTGGTCAATCAGGTCGTCAGCCAGGCAGATCTGCTGCCGACCGCCTACACTCTAGCCCGCAGTCTGGCTGATAAAAACCCGACCGCGGTCATGGTCTCCAAAGCGACCGTGAACAGCCTGGCCCGCGGCAACCCCGTCCTGCGTCCCGACCTGCTGTTTACGCGAGAGTAAAAGAGACAGTCTGATATTGAGAGGGAGGAGAGAGGGAGGAACCCCATGCCAGAAAAAGAACGCTGTTCAGAAATTCGGAATGAGATTCGTAAATTCTGTAGTCAGTATGGCGATGAGTATTGGCGCAAGCTCGATAAGGACAATCGCTATCCTGAGCAGTTTGTTGATGAACTGACCCAAGCTGGCTGGTTGGCCGCCCTCATCCCTGAACAATACGGCGGCTCGGGGCTGACTGTGACAGAAGCCAGCGTGATTTTAGAAGAGATCAACCGTTCGGGCGGGAATGCCGCCGCCTGTCACGCCCAGATGTACATCATGGGGGCCCTGCTGCGGCACGGCAGCGACGAACAAAAACAGCGCTATTTACCCCGGATCGCGAGCGGCGAGCTTCGACTCCAGGCCTTTGGCGTCACCGAGCCGGACGCCGGCTCCGATACGACGCATATTCGCACCACGGCCAAACGAGACGGCGATTATTATATTGTCAACGGCGGGAAAATTTTCACCTCCCGGGTGCAGCACTCCGATATGCTCCTCCTGTTGGCCCGGACCACGCCATACGACCAGAGCCCCAAAAAAACGCTGGGCATGAGCATCTTTCTGGTGGACCTGCGGGAGGCCGGAGAGGCGGTTGAGGTGCGCCCGATTGACGCCATGATGAACCATGAAACCAACCAGCTCTTTTTCCATGAACTCAAGGTCCCGGTCGAAAACCTGATTGGCGAAGAAGGCTCCGGCTTCTACTATATTCTCGACGGCATGAATGCCGAGCGTATCTTGGTCGCCTCCGAGGCCATTGGCGACGCGCGCTGGTTTATCAAGCGGGCCGTCCAGTACGGCAATGAACGCGAGATTTTTGGCCGGCCCATCACCAAGAACCAGGGCATCCAGTTTCCCCTGGCCCAAGCCTATGCCCAGACTGAGGCCGCAGACCTGATGCGCTTTCGCGCTTCTGATTTATTTGACGCCGGGGAAGCGTGTGGCGCAGAAGCCAATATGGCAAAACTCTTGTGCTCGCAGGCCTCCTGGGCCGCGGCCAATGCGGCCATCGATACTCACGGCGGCTATGGTTTTGCGGCTGAATACGATGTGGAGCGCAAGTTTCGTGAGAGTCGCCTGTTCTCGATTGCGCCGATCTCAAACAATATGGTGCTCAATTTTATTGCCGAGCACGTGTTGGGTATGCCGAGGTCCTATTAGGAGCCGACCATGAAAATCGACACCGCCCTGATGCCCTCAACCTTTGAGGCCGCGGCCACGGCCGCTCGCCAGGCCGAAGAGATGGGCCTGGATGGCTTGTGGAGTGCGGAAACCAGCCACGACCCGTTTTTCCCTCTTGTAGTCGCCGCCAGGGAAACGCAACGTCTCCAGCTTGGCACCGGGGTTGCCATTGTCTTTCCCCGCAGCCCCATGGTGCTGGCCAATATCTGCTGGGATTTACAAGCCAACTCCGGCGGGCGCTTCATGCTCGGACTCGGCACCCAGGTCAAGGGCCACAACCAGCGACGCTTTAGCGTCAAATGGGAATCCCCGGTGAAGCGCTTGCGCGAAGTCGTCCTGTCGCTACGGGCTATTTGGGACTGCTGGCAGAATGGCAGTGCGCTCAATTTTACAGGCGAGTTTTATCAATTCTCGCTGATGACACCGTTCTTTAATCCCGGTCCGATTGAACAGCCGCATATTCCCATTATGCTCTCCGGCTTGAACCCCTTGATCAGCCAGCTTGC
Organism: uncultured Binatia bacterium (SeqCode); assembly: GCA_965200355.1. GTDB lineage: Bacteria > Desulfobacterota > Binatia > Bin18 > Bin18 > Bin18. Next base: position 3,695,930 of record OZ241351.1, read on the forward strand.
CGGCGAGGTCGGTGACGGATTCTTTGTTCACAATTTTCACACACCCACCTATCTCAAGGACACCGTACTGCCCAATATCGAAAAGGGTCTGGCCAAGGCCGGACGCAAGCGAGAGGACTTCACCCTGCAAACCGGGACGTTTATTGCCAGTGGAGCCACACCCGACGAGGTGCGGAAAGCCGTCGGCGCGGTTCGTCAACAGGTCGCTTTTTATGCGTCAACACGGACCTATAAAGGCGTGCTTGACGCCCATGGCTGGGGAGAGACCTGCTTTCGGCTGAATGCAAAAGCCGCCAAGGGGGACTGGGAGGGCATGGCCGCAGAAATTACTGATGAGATGTTGGACGAAATCGCTGTTATCGGCACCTATGACACTATCGCGACCAAACTGGCCGCTCGATATCGCGGACTGCTGGACCGCCTCATCGTGGGCTTTGGGGCCGCAGAGCGTCAGGACCCCGAACGTTATCGGGCATTCATTCAGGAAGTTCGGCAGCAGATGCCTACGTAAGCACGAAACGCTGATTGAGATTCCGTATCCCCAATCCCTGTCCTTGACCTCCCTCGGAGAAACCGTTTAGCTGAACGCACGTATTCTTAAGGAGGCGCGTGTGGCTGAAGAAATCCTGTGTGCAATCAACGACAGTATTGCAACTATTACCCTGAACCGTCCAGAAAAACGGAACGCAATGAATACGGCCGTGCTGGAAGGATTGGAACATTATTTTAGCGCACTGGAGACCAACACCGAGGTTCGTGCGATCATCGTCCGCGGTGCAGGCCGGGCCTTTTGTGCCGGCCTGGACTTGCGGGAATTAAACGCCCGTCAGCAGCGCGACGAAGAGGCCGAAAGCGGGATTATTGAACTGCTCGGAAAAATCGAAGCGTCCCGACATCCAACCATTGCCATGGTCCAGGGCGATGCCCTGGCCGGCGGCTGTGAACTGGCCCTCCACTGCGATCTGCGCGTGGTCTCGGAAGTCGCTCGGTTTGGTATGCCATTGGTCCGGCTGGGGCTTATTGTGCCGTTTCGGTTAGGGCAAAAACTCGTTGAGATTGTTGGCCCGGCCTTCACCAAGCAGATTCTGCTCACCGGCCAGCCGGTCAGCGCCCAGCGGGCGTATGAAATCGGCATGGTGCATCAGCTCGTCTCTGCCGACGAGCTGGAAGCAGCCACGCAGGCCCTGGCCCGCACGATTGCGGCCAACGCCCCCCTCTCGCTCGCTGGCATGAAAAAGAGCATCCTGCGCATGATCTCGCTCCGAGACCAGATAGCCTCCGACGATCTCAACACCCTGGTCCGTCAGGCGCGTCAGAGCGCAGACGCCAACGAAGGCGTGCGCGCCATGTTGGAGAAGCGCGCGCCGCGTTTTCGTGGAGTATAGACTCTTTCCCTGGACGCGCTTCCCCAAAAAGCCAGGGAAACGGACGCCACTCGCCAACGCTTGCCCCCTTCCCATGCTGTCCCTCCAGCTTCGCAGTACCGTGTATACGCTGGTCATTCCTGGCTTCCTGGTCGGCTATCTGCCCTGGAAGCTACGGCCCCTGGAAGCGGCCGCCCCGCTTCCCTTGTCGGCTCTGTTTGCGCTGCTCGGCTTCCTCCTCTGCCTGGCTGGAGGAGCCTTAGTTTTTTCGGCGGCGTATTATCTTGTCCGCCGTGGCGTCGGCACGCCTTTCCCACTTGATCCCCCTCAGCGCATGGTTGTTGCCGGCCCGTATGCCTATATTCAGCACCCCATGCTGGTTGGCCTGTTCGTCATGCTCGGGGGCCAAATCGTCTGGTTCCCATCCGTCGGTGTCTTGCTCTATGGGGTGCTGTTGCTGCTGGTCAGTCGGACTCTCGTGCTCCATAGTGAGGAGCCCACTCTGAGGAAACGGTTTGGTGAGGATTATATGGCCTATCAGGCGGCCACACCGCGCTGGTTTCCGTCGTCTGCCTCGTCCGGCCCGATAGATGCGGTCTGACGCTGACGGCCCGCGTAGACGAGCACCTGTCCGTAAGGAGAACACTCATGCGTGATCGACATCTTGAACTCGGCGTCTTCGCCCCCACCATTGGCTGCGCGCCCTCCTTTGGTAAAAATGCTTTTGTCCTGGTCTCGTCTGCCGAGCAACGCACCGAGCCGACCTATGACTACAACCTCCGTATCGCACAACTCCTTGACCAGAGCGGGCTTGAGATTTTTTTCATGGCTCAACGCGGCGGGGCCGGCTTTGGGCCGGCGCGCTTTTGGAGCTATTCGCTCGACTCGTTTACCACCGCCGCCGGTCTGGCCATGGCCACTCGGGATCTCCAGCTAATCTCCACGGTCCACACCGCCTTTTATCATCCCGGTATGGTGGCCCGGATTGGGGCCACGCTGGACCAGATCAGCCACGGACGCTGGGCGCTGAACCTCGTCAGTGGCTGGGCCGAGAACGACTTTCGGATGCTTGATATCCCGCTGCTGGAACACGATAAGCGCTATGCGCAATCCACCGAGTTCGTTGAGGTCCTCAAGAAATTCTGGACTGAGGACTGGTTTGACTATGCGGGCGAGTTTTTCTCCATCAACCAGGGCACCTGCTATCCGAAACCAGCCCGGCCGCCCCTGCTGTATAATGCTGGGAGTTCGCCGGTTGGCCGAGATTTCGCCGCCCATTATTGCGACTGGTATTTTGCCGGAGCCCAGGCACCGGAACTCCTGGCTGAGGAAGTGGCCGATGTTCGGGCGCGGGCGGCCCAACAGGGTCGTGAGGTGAAGGTGATCGTCTATCTCTTTGTCTTATGCCGAGACACGGAAGAAGCCGCCCAGGCGGAAATCGAAGAGATCGTGGCCCAGGCGGAGTTCGACAGCGCCCGGGAGTGGCTGGAGACCTTAACCGGCCAGACAGTAGGCACGGTCGCCTCGACCCTGGGCCAAGGCGTTTCCGTCGAAGATATGCTGCGGAGCGTTATTCTCGGGGTCGGCAGCGGGAAGCTGATTGGAACCCCGGAGCAGGTCGCCCACGCCCTCGCCCAGTTTCAGGCCGCCGGCGCCGATGCGGTCGGCTTGACGTTCAGGCATGTCGAAGAAGAACTGCGGGACTTTATTGCCACCGTCGTCCCCCTGCTCGAACGGGAGGGCGTTCGCCGTCCGTCTACTCCCCCTGATAGCTGATTCGATAAATCGCCCCGGCACGGTCATCGGACACCAGTAACGCCCCATCCGGCATGACCAGGACATCAACCGGACGCCCCCAGGCGCCGTCTTTTTGGAGCCAGCCTTCGGCAAAGACTTCATAACTCGTTGCGGTATTCTCCTCCAGGCGGACCAGCATCACCCGATAGCCAATCGGAGTACTGCGATTCCATGAGCCGTGCTCGGCAATAAAAATCTGATTCCGGTAGGAGGCGGGAAACATGGAGCCCGTATAAAAACGCATCCCCAGCGGGGCGACATGGGGGCCGAGTTCCTGCGCCGGCGGGGTCAAGGCGGTACAGGGTTGCTCTGAACCAAAGTCCGGGTCGGGGATACTGCGCCCATGACAGTACGGGAACCCGAAATGCAAACCGGGCTGTGGAGCATGATTGAGTTCACACGGTGGGGAATCATCCCCCAGCCAGTCCCGGCCATTGTCCGTGAACCAGAACTCTTGAGTTTCAGGATGCCAGTCAAACCCGACACTATTCCGCACCCCGCGGGCAAAGTTTTCCAGGGCGCTGCCGTCCGGCTTCATGCGGAGAATCGACGCATAGCGCGGGTCCTGCTTGGTGCACACATTACACGGGGCGCCAACCGGGACGTATAATAAATCATCGGGACCAAACCGAATGAATTTCCAGCCGTGCCAGCGGTCACGCGGGAGGGTATCGTTCACCACCACCGGCGGAGGCGGATTGCGCAGTCGAGACTCAATCCCGTCAAAACGCAGAATGCGGTTGACCTCGGCCACATACAGCGCCCCGTCACGAAAGGCCACGCCGCTCGGCATGAATAAACCCTCGGCCAGCGTATGCACCGCATCGGCCCGCTGGTCCTGGTCGCGGTCAACAACCGCATAAACCTTTCCCTCGCGCTGGGTGCCGACGAAAACCGTGCCCTGGGCCCCCAGGGCAAGCGCGCGGGCATTGGGGACGTGGGGGGCATACTCGGCGACCTGAAAGCCGGGGGGCAGGCAAAGCTGGGTCAGCGGAGCAGACTGCGCCTGGGCACTGCTTGCTCCACCGGCGATCAAGAGACCAGCGAAGAAACACACGCTGCTGAGCATCATTTTCAGACTCCCGTTTGTCCGCTTGCCAAGCAGGACTCTCCCCTCACAGACCGGCCGGGGCGAACCGGGCGCTTCCCCCTCGCGTTCCCCCTCGCGGTCGGCTATGTTGCCGTCGCTCACCTACTGTTGTCACCCCTCAAGGACGTCTCCATTGTCGCACGATTCTTCGCCAAACACAGCACAGGCGCTCCTCGCTGTTTCTCACGCTGCGCTATGCTAACGCCCTATGTGTGGTTTCTGGCTGGAACCGGGAGTTGGTTCATGGCCCTGGGGATGCAAGGCGTGCTGTTTTCCTGGTTGGTCGTCGGCGTTCTCAATGCCGGGGCAGAATGGGTCGGCATCACCCAGAGCGCCATGATGATTCCAGCAGTGCTTTTGGCCCTGCCGGGGGGCACCCTTGCCGACCACTCCGACCAACGGCGGCTGCTGATGCTCCTGCACCTGATTGCGAGCGGTGTTTCTGCCGGTCTCTTCCTGGCTGTCGCCAATGCCACCTTATCCCTGCCCCTGCTGATCGCCTATGCTCTAGGCATGGGCACGGTCCAGGCGTTTGTCATGCCGGCTCGCGACGCGCAACTCTCTCAGGTCGCCGGCGCCAATATGTTGCGTTCGGTCACCGGGATGACCATGACGCAGTGGGGTATGCAGATAGTCGGCTCTCTGCTGGCAGGGACGGCACGCTGGGTTGGGACGGTTCCGGCCTTGGGCTTGCACAGTCTGGTCCTGCTGGCCGGGATGCTGCCGTTACAGCGGCTCCCGAGGCCGGAGCGCCGGCAGTCAACCGGGAGCCTCCGTCTGGCTGATGTCATGCAGGGGGTCCAAGAGGTCCGACAGTCCCCGGCCCTCTCGGCCACGCTGCTGCTCGCCGTCGCCGTCGGTATTTTCTTTATTGGCCCTTTCCTGGTCGTGCTGCCCCTTTTAATCCGCGACTTTTACCACGGCGGCGTGGACCAGCTGGCCCTCCTGAATATGACCTTTCCGCTGGGGACCATTCTGGGCTCCCTCGTGATGTTATGGGCGGGCGGGATTCGGCATAAGGGCGAAGCCCAAATCGTGGCCCTCTTCTTCGGCTCGGGCTGCCTCTTTATGGTGTCGTTCGGCTTGCCCTTTTGGGGCACTATGCTGGCCGTTTGTGCCTGGGGAGTGAGTGCCGCCCTCTTTATCAACGCTGGCCGTACCGTTTATCAGGAGCAGGCCAGCGTCGCCAATCGTGCCCGCGTGCTCTCGATCTATACAATCGGTTTTATGGGAGCCGCCGGCATACTCGGCGCCCCCCTATCTGGTATCTTGGTCGATGCTATCGGCCCCCTGACGACCTGTATCGTGATGAGCGGTGCTATGGTCGTCGTGGTTGGGTATGCTTTTCTCTACACCTCAATCCGGCAGGTTGCGTAAGAATGATTGAGGGGGGAATTCTCGACGGTGTTTGTTGTTGAAGAGAAACCACGATTCCTGTTATCAAACACTCCTAGGAATTCTTTCTTTGATTTTTTCTATCGCGTCTTTTAGGCTGGTGTGGGTCTTATACCAGCGTATGCCAGAGACCAGACAGGCGAAGAAGAGCGACGCTTCCAAGTCCGAGGTTGATGGCAATAGGGGCGGTAAAGCCCCAATTCTCGTTCCAAAGAGGAGTGAGATTCAGAAGGCAAACAATGGAAACGGATAAACTGGAAAAAATATGTCCTTCCATATATTGCTTTGCCCCGCGTGAAGGATGCTCTTTAGGTCGGCATCGGTTAATGGGTAAGCCTTGACATCAACAACGTAGGATTCGTTAAGATTGAGTCGAGTCGGCGATTCGCGACGTGGCATTGAGGCATCTACCCCGTCCTATTCCGCCTTCCCAAAATATGCCCGAACTTTGGCTTTTCTCTCATCCGGGAAGAGTCGTTCTACATAATCATACTCTTCCTCGAATTCCCCCGCTCCTAGAGGCCGGACTGCGTCTTGACTCAGGGCGGTCACGGTTTTTCCATGGAGTTGCTGATAGGCTATCCATTCGTAGTTGCGCACGGATTTTTTCAATAACGACGCCAGTTGGTTCTCACCCTTGTCGTCCGGTTCGACAATCCCCGCCAATTCATTCAGAGCTTCCAGTGTTTCTTCTGGCAACTCAATCATTAACCGCTTCATATTGCACCTCACAAATATGCGGCTTTTAGGGTGACAGTTACGAATGAGTATTCCACCGCAATCCACATTTGTCAAAGGGGAAGAGCTTCGGTACGCTCCTCTAGCGTCCCATTTCCATCAGGGCATTGGTCGTATGCGAATCAGAGTCTGCTCCTTTGACGCCAGCTTCGTTGAAATAGGGCTCCCCCTCCCATTCTGAGGGGTGTTTGTTCGGTTGAGGGGATTTCACCGACCGTGGCCAGCATTTTCTGAAAATCGACCATCACAAAGTTGGGAACAAACAATTGTTCTTCCTGGTAGTTATAGCGCGCCCCGGAGAGCGGGTTGGACGGGTAGCCAGGGTGGGGTTTTGTGGTCACAAAGGCACAGTGGACGAGCCCCTTTTGAAGTGCCCCGTTCGTATCGTACATCTCGGCAATCCCGACGCCGAAGGTTTCCTGGTCAACATACAGCACCCGCTTGGAATAGGCGTACTTTCTGGGGGCATTGAGCGGCGTGGCCTCCACCACCCACACCCGCCGTTTCTCCCAGGTCACACATGGCAGTGCCGCCCGGAGGCCCTGGCTGCTGTCGCGTTGGCCGCACCACTCGGCCGGGTCGCCATAGCGGCCACTGTGCAGCACCCCGAGAATCTCTTTTTCCGCCAGGAGCGCGAAATTCCAGCTGCCGATTTTCGCATTAAATCCATAAAATGAGTCCAGGTCATAATCCGAGCCCCAAATACTGGCGCTGCGGTCCGCCACACTGATCCGCCGTACACGGCGGATCAGTGTGGCGAGTAGACATAGGTGTCGTCTGCCGCATTCGCCGGAATATAGCGAAATTCGAGCACCGCCAGTCCCTTATGACGATGGGGCAACACCAGCGGCCCCCACATATGACTATGCCGGACCGCAGGATTATGCGGGATGATCGGCTTGGGGTCTGAATACAAGCGCTCCGCCCACATCACCCGACGCCACGAATTCTCAAAGGACTGGTCCACATTGCCCTGGCTGTTGACGAGATGGGCGACATAGCTCGCTCCGATTTTGTCGATGCTATAGGGCGGCTGGGCATGGTTCCACATAATTTTGTATCCAGCCAGCCGGTCCTGGGCCTCAATGGCGGGGAACGGGGCCCCGGCAATATAATTCGCTATTTCCCGCCCATCGGCGGAGAGAACGACCTGCCCGGCGTAGCGTTCCGTTGCGTCCTGATACGCTCGGGGCCAGGTGTAGGGGCGGGGCTCGCCAATCCACATGGTCATGCCCTGCTCTACCATCCAGCGCGTGGCTGGTGTGAGCAGTGCGGCGGCCTGAGCCATATTGGCCGCGGTAATGGTATCGCCGGGACTGACATCCGCCCGGCCAGACGGCACGGCCCCAAACATCAGCACTATGAGACTCAGCAGGGTGTACCTGCACTTGCTCTGCATATGCCCCCCTTTGCAATATCTACGCTGCACCCTCAGCATAGCCCGTCAGTGCGCCCGCCTAAAGGACCATCTCCTGTCATATCCGGCTCAACCGGACTTGCATCTTCGTTGAGGAGGGCTATTGTTCCCCCTAGTTTCACACCACAGGAAAGGAGAGCAGTATGAAACTGTACGATTGCCAAATGGCCCCAAATCCCCGCCGGGTGCGTGTTTTTCTGGCAGAAAAGGGGGTCGAGATTCCCAAGACTGAGGTCAGTATTCTCGACGGGGACAATCTCAAGCCGGAATACTTGGCGGTGAATCCGCGCGGCCTGCTGCCCACACTGGAACTCGACGATGGGAACCGCATTGACGAGACTATCGCGATTTGTCGCTATATCGAGGAGACGCAGCCGGAGACGAACCTCATGGGCCGGGACGCCGTGGAGAAGGCCCAAATCGAGTCGTGGCAGCGCCACATGGAATTCGACGGCCTCAATCCTACGGGCGAGATGTTTCGCAACTCGTTTGACCCCTTTAAGAATCGGGGCTTGCCCGGTCTGGAGAACGTCCAGGCCATTCCCGAGCTGGCCGCCCGGGGGAAGGCCGGTGTCGAGCGTTTTTATGAGCGGCTGGAACAACGGCTCAGCCAGAGCACCTATATTGCCGGGGAGCGCTACACGGTTGCCGATATCACCGCCCTGTGTGTGGTTGATTTTGCCAGTTTTGCCAAGATGGGCATTCCCGAGACCAATACCAATACCAAACGCTGGTATGCGGACGTTTCCGCACGACCGAGCGCCAAGGCGTAAGGGGCCGGGCAGCCGCAGGGGGTTGCCCCTACAGTGCCCTAGAGGACATATAATATGGTGACGAAAGACAAGCCGATGGGTCTCAATACCCGTCTGCTCCACACGGGCAAGATCGCAGACGACGCGTACAACTCCGTGGTCACGCCGATCTATCAGAGCTCAACGTTCTACGCGACGGAGTATCAGGACGTTCGATATCCACGCTTCAACAACACGCCCAATCACGTGGTCTTACATTCCAGGTTGGCAGATGTAGAGGAAGCTGAGGCTTCCCTGGTGACCGCCAGCGGCATGGCGGCAATTACCACCGGGATTTTGACCGTTTTGCAATCGGGCGACCACCTCATCGCGCAACGCTGCCTGTATGGCAACACGTTTACCTTATTCGAGAGCGTACTGCCCCGGTTTGGGATTGCCGTCGATTATTTTGACCCAGGGGACAAGCAGGCAACGATAGCCGCTTTGATCAAACCCACTACAAAGGCTGTTTACACCGAGACCTTAAGTAACCCCGTGGTATCGATTACGGATCTGCAAGGCGTGGTCGATGTTTGCAAATCGCACGGCTTGGTGTCCTTCATTGACAATACCTTTGCCTCCCCGGTGCTTTTTAAGCCCATTCCGTTCGGTTTTGATTTTTCACTGCATAGCGCGACCAAATACCTGAATGGTCATTCCGATTTGACGGCGGGTGTCCTCTCTTGCTCTCACGAATTGATGGAAACCGCCAACATGATAGCGAAGACCCTTGGGGGGAATATGGACCCCCACGGCGCCTTTCTGTTTGAGCGCGGATTAAAAACCTTAGTGTTAAGAGTATCGGAACAGAATAGAACCGCTTTCAAAATCGCCGCCTATCTGGACGCGAGACCCGAGGTCGAGAAAGTCCATTATCCGGGCTTGCCCTCCCATGAGGATTATGCCAAAGCCCAAAAATACTTTGGTGGGGCCGGCGGCGGACTCCTGAGCTTCGAGATGAAAGGCGGTTCGGAAAAAGCGAGAAAATTTGTCAGCGCCCTCCAGTTGGTGTCGGCGTCGGCAAGCCTCGGAGGGGTTGAATCCCTCGTTATGATTCCCGCTATCGTGTCTCATGCGCTCGTGCCGCCAAGAGAAAGGCGTGCGATGGGCATTGCAGATGGTTTAATCAGGTTGGCCGTCGGTGTGGAAGATGCGCATGATCTTATCGCGGACATCACCGAAGCCCTGGAGAAGTCATAATTCCGGTCTCATTATGACCGCTCCATCAAGTCACGAGGGAGTCAGGGACCGGAGTCGATGCAGATACCCCTCAAGGCAGGTAAATAATTCCTGCATATGGGCAGTATGCCGGCGGGGCACCCCGGCCAGCCGGTACACGAGACCGTAGAGCGGATTCTTGGGCACAATCCGCATCTCAAAAGAGACCAGGGTCTTTTCCTGTTGCGGTTCAAACCTCCACACCCCCCACCCGGTATGAAAGCCCTGAAAATAGGCGACCCGAATCTGCTCCACAGGTGTCACGGCGGTGATTTCCCAGCCCGTCCAAATGCCGGGTATGGGGGTGAAGGCGAGGCGGTCGCCGACTCGTTCTTGGCCGGTGTCTGGCAACTGAGAGGGCTGGAACCGGGCATGAAACTTTCTGGGCCACCACAGCGGATAATCTGCAAAGCGTAAGACCGCCTCGTATACGAGCGGTCTCGGGTGTGGAATCAGCCGGCGGTCGGCGGTGTGGATGATGGTCACGGAAAACGCCCCTCTTGAGACGTGTGATGCAGATTATGTGGTGGTCCAGACGGCTCTCTCTAGGGGGAGAGGAGCTGTCAATCGTAGGGGCAACCCCCTGTGGTTGCCCGGCCTCCGCCCGGGTCGCCGTTCACCCTGAGCGGAGCGCAAGCGCAGTTGAAGGGGACCGGGGTGGGTTTGGAGCGGTGGTCGGCGAGAAACCACCCCGCTTCGGCTTACCCCGCCGACCAGTTCTCCATCGAGAAGTGCTCGGGCAGCGGCGCAAACATCACCCGGGCTGGCCCCCCGAGCGTCCGTGTTTTGTGGCCCTGACCGCTGACATCGGCGGCAATAAACGCTTCCCCGCTGTGCCACTGCCGGACCTGATTATCTGTGGTGGTGACTTCCAGGGTCCCGGACAGGACAACCACGACTTGGCGCGTTGGTGCCTGATGCCAATCTTGATTCAGCCCTGCGGGCAGATCAACAAAACACACGCCCGGCGACGGATAGGTGTTGGATAAGAGCAGGGTGTGGCCTTCGGCATCTTGTCGCTCGTTCGTGATCGGGATATCAATCTCCTCGAACTGCGACCCACCAGCCGCGGTTGCGATAAAACGGATGATTTTCATACGTCCTCCAGTCTTGGGCAGAGCTTTTCACATGACTCAGACAACGGCAACAGACGCGCCCGCCTCAGCGGCTCCCCCAGCCTATAGCCGGCGCAAAGCGGTTGGCCTATTGACCGGACTGGGCCTGCTCGTTGTGTTTCTCCTGACCGGCCCACCAGCGGATATGAGCCTGGCCGCCTGGCACACCGCGGGGGTGGTCGCCCTGATGGGAACGTGGTGGATTACCGAGGCCACCCATATTACGGTCACGGGTCTTGTCCCGCTCGTCCTGTTTCCGTTGCTCGATATCTTGAGCGCGCACGAGGTCTCAACCGTCTATGCCGACCATATTATCTTTTTATTCTTTGGCGCCTTTTTTCTGGCCATCGCCATGGAGAAATGGCAGCTCCACCGCCGGGTCGCCTTGCTGATTCTGTCCGGTATAGGCCGCTCGCCGCAATTGCTCATTCTCGGCTTTCTCAGCACGACCGCCCTGCTCTCCATGTGGGTGTCCAACACGGCCTCAACCATTATCATGCTGCCTATAGCCCTGGCGGTCCTGCATCATGCGGCCAGTCAGGGCTATGACACGACCCAGGGCTTTGGCATTGCCCTGATGCTCGGTCTGGCCTATAGCGCCTCAATCGGCGGGGTGAGTACACCAGTCGGCACCCCGCCCAATGTCGTGTTCATGGGCGCGTTTACCAAGCTCTTTCCGAACGCGCCGGATATTAGTTTCTTCCAGTGGATGCTGTTTGGCGTGCCGACCGCGGCGCTCATGGTCGTCAGCGTCTGGTTCTATCTGGTCTATATCTATTTCCGGGTGCCGAGCGCCGGCTGGCAGGATGACCAGACTTTTTTGACCCAACAGCTCACCGCCCTCGGCCCCATGCGCACTGGGGAAAGGCGGGTGTTGCTGTTAGCGCTGACCACTGCCCTGCTCTGGATTTTCAGAAAGGATATTGATTTCGGAGCGCTGTCCTTCCCCGGCTGGTCCAGCCTGTTTCCCCACCCGGACCACATTCAGGATTCGACTGTCGCGATATTGGCCGCCATTCTGCTGTTTCTGGTCCCGTCCGGCCAAAAAAAGGGCGAGTTCCTGCTGACCTGGGAGGACACGGCTAAAATCCCGTGGGGGGTTCTGGTCCTGCTCGGCGGCAGTCTCGCCCTGGCCGCGGGCGTGGGCCATTCCGGCCTGGCGAACTGGGCAGGCTCCCAATTGTCTTTCCTGCGGGGCGTCTCCCCTTTGATCGCCATCTTGTCCGTTTGCGCCCTCATGGTCTGGCTGACCGAGTTTACCAGTAATACGGCCACGACCACCTTGGTCCTGCCGGTGCTGGCCGCCACCGCAACCGGGCTGGAGGTGGACCCGCTGTTGCTCATGATCCCTGCCACCTTTGCGGCCTCCTTTGCTTTTATGCTGCCGACCGCCACCGCTCCGAACGCCATTATTTTTGCCAGCGGGCATGTCACCCTGCCACAAATGTTTGGGGCGGGTTTCGGCCTCAATATCCTGAGTATTCTTATCCTGACCGGACTTTTATATGTGCTTGGGGTGCCGGCGTTCGGGGTCGGGCTCGATGGCCAGCCGGATTGGGTCCCACGCTAGCGGCCGATGGGAAGTCATATGCGCCTCTCTCAGCTCGACTGGCCGGCCATAGAAACGTCTTTGTGGGCGCAGGGCTATGCCATAACGCCCCAGATGCTCACACCCCAGGAATGCGCGACCCTCGTTTTGTCTGTATGCGCAGACAAAACGATTCCGCAAGCGAGTCAATATGGCGCAGCAGCGATTTGGCGTGGGTGAGTACCAGTATTTTGCGGACCCGCTGCCACGGCTCGTCGCCGGCCTCAGAGCGCAGGCCTACCCTCCTCTGGCACAGATTGCAAATCACTGGATGACGGCCCTCAAACAGCCCGAGACCTTTCCGCCAACGCTGGGACGTTTCTTAACCCTGTGTCAAGAACATGGCCAAGTTAAACCCACCCCCCTGCTCCTGTCTTACGAACAGGGCGGCTATAACTGTTTGCATCAGGACCTGTATGGACCAGTCACCTTTCCCCTGCAAATGACGTTCGGTCTGAGCCGTCCGCAGACCGACTATACGGGCGGAGAATTTTTGCTGCTTGAGCAACGTCCACGCGCGCAGTCGCGCGGGAGGGCGCTGACCCTGCAACAAGGCCAAGCTATTATCTTTACCACGCGCTCTCGTCCGGTGCGCGGTACACGTGGGTATTATCGTCTGACCGTCCGGCATGGCGTCAGCACCGTCACCTCCGGGCAGCGTTATACCCTCGGTATTATTTTCCATAATGCCCAGTAAAAGGTTGGTATGATTCTCGTTCTCTTCTTTCTGTCCGGTTTTACTGCCCTGATGTACGAAGTGGTCTGGGAACGCCTGCTGCACGTGGTGTTCGGGCTATCGACCTATGCCGTCACCGTGGTCACCGCGGCCTTCATGCTGGGCCTGGCCCTGGGCTATATGGCCGGCCAAAGCCGCCGCTTGGCGCGCTACCATCCCTTTGTCGTGTATGGTCTGGCCGAAGGGTTGATCGGTGTTTTCGCGCTGGTTTTTCCCTTTTTGCTGCAAATTCTGGACGTGGTTTATGTTGCCTCCGGTGGCAGTTTTGCACTCCAAATCGTGCTGGCCCTGCTGGCCCTGTCGGTGCCGGCCACCCTGATGGGGCTCACCCTGCCCACCCTGGCGCGGCAGACCGCTCAGGAGGGACCCACCGGACGCCGGGTTGGGCTCTTATACGCGATCAACACCACCGGTGCTGTGCTCGGAGCGTTTTTTGCCGGGGTCTTTTTTATTCGGACCTATGGCGTGTTTCAAACCACGCTGATCGCCACCGCGATCAATGCCGCCATCTGTCTGCTCGCCCTGCTCCAACCCCGTCGGCCCATCAAACAGCCCGCCCAGCCGGCTGAACAGCCCGCCCAGCCGGGGCAGACCTCGTTCCCCCCTGTCAGGCTGCTCTTTTTTCCATTTATCACCGGCTTTACGGGCCTCGCGTTGCAGATCATCTGGGTGCGGACCCTGATCTGTGTGGTGTCGAACAACACCTATTCTTTCTCAGTTGTACTGGCCGACATCCTGATGGGGCTGGCACTGGGAGCGTGGCTGTATGCCGCTTGCGGGCCATCGCGCGCCAGCCAGCCGACCAAGGCGCTGGTGTTTCTCCTGGTTCAGGCCCTTGGGGCGAGCGCCATTCTTTTTTCGCTGGGGCTGTTCAACCAGCTCCACGATGTCACCCTGGACTTCAGCCGTCAGCTCGGCAGCAATCATTGGCTCGCCCTGGGTCTGGTCCGTTTTGCGGCGGCTGCGGTCGTGACCCTGATTCCAGCGACCGCTTCGGGCTTTGTTGTCCCTCTGCTCGTTGATCTTTTTCGTGACCAGACGCGGCGTTCCCCCCAGAGTGCTGCCGGCCTGGTCTTTGCCGCCAATACGCTGGGGAGTCTGGTCGGTGCGCTCAGCGGGGGCCTGGTCCTGATTCCACTGCTGGGGCTGAGTCAGGGCATGGTTTTCCTGGCTCTGCTGTCAGTCTGCGTCGGTCTTCTCCTGCTGCTGATGACCCGTCCCTCTGGCGCGCTCAGGCTCGCCTGGGGCGGCCTGCTCTCAGCCGCGACCCTGGTGGTCGCCGTGCTCGTCCCAAAAGAACTGACGCTGATGAAATGGTACGACCGCTTCGAGAATATCGAAGGAGAACTGCTGTTCTATCGGGAGGGCGTGTCCGGCACGCTGGCCGTCTTCCAGGTCGGTGAGATCAAAGAACTTTTTATCAACTGCATTGAGGAGGTGCCTACCCATCGAGATGCGGTCTCGACCTTCAAGCTGCTGGGCCACCTGCCCCTTCTGCTCCAGCCTGACCCCAAACGGGTTTTAGTCAACGCGGTCGGCGGAGGGATCACCCTCGGAGCAGTGACCAAACATGATGTCACGGTCGAGGCGGTGGACATTGTTCCCGATGTTCGAGCAGCCATGCACTTTTTCGGCGACGAAAACGGCCAGGTCGTTGAACGCACGAACTGGACGCTGATCGCTGACGATGGACGCAATTATCTGAAAGTGTCGCCGCATCGCTATGACGCGATTACAGCCGATGCGACCCACCCGGCCGCCGCAGAATCCTGGATGCTGTATACGCTGGAGTATTACCAACAGGTCTCTGAGAAGCTGAAGGACACCGGGGTTTATGTCCAATGGCTGCCTTTGCACAATATGGCCCCAACCGATTATCTGTCGGTGTTGCGCACCTTTCGACAGGTGTTTCAGGCGGAAACCTTACTCCTGTTCACAAGCCGCTACACTCTGCTCATTGGAGCCAAACAGCCCCTGGCCTTATCTCCCGCCGTCCTGGACCAACGCCTCAGTCAGCTCAGCCCGGAGGTCCGCGCCGACCTGGAAGAGATCGGCATTGTCCGTGGGCAGGATATTCTCAAGTATATTATCTTTGATGGGCCACGCCTCGATGCCCTGGTCGGAGAGGACTATCCACTCCTGACCGACGACCAGACCTCGGTCGAGTTTGCCGAGCTCAATCGCTTGGGCATTGCCGGCACAATGCCCTTTATCCTGGCCCGGCTCTTACCCCGTATTCAGCCGGGCCAATTGGCCGAACAGTACGGAGTTGAACCAACAACTATGCTCGCCCGGGCCCTTTTCATGCGCTCCAAGGCACTGGGCACGGACGACCCGCTCGAACGTTCGTATATGACCCTCAGCGGGGTTGACCAAGCCGCTCGCCTCACCCCGGAAGATAAGGACATAGACTACTACCGCGAGATTACCACGCGGGAATTTTTGGATTTGCTCGGGGCCCGCTATGCGGAGTTGCTCAATGCCCCGAATCCGGGCAACTTGCTGCCCAAGGCCAGGCTGGCTGCCCGACTGCGCCCAGATAATCCGTTTGTGCAGGAGCTGCTGGGTGTGACCTTGCTGAAATTGGAGCACTATGAAGAAGCGCTTGTCCCGCTCGAAGCAGCCATACAGGCAAGGCCAGACGATTTCAATTATTTGTCGAATCTCGCGTTTGCCTATGAGCAGGTCGAACGCTATGCGGAGGCGCTACGGATGCTCCACCGGGCGAAGCAGGCCAATCCAGGCGCGGCGCAAGTCCTGGACCAAGCCAGTGCCCGCGTGGCCCACAAGATGCAGGCCACAGGCGCAGCAGGAGGAGTCACTGAGTAGACCTGCTACACCGAGCCACGCTCGGCAATCAGCCGGTCAATCTCGTCTTTGAGCCGGCCCAGAACCACGTCATACCCAAAGTGGCCCAGCTTGACGCTCTTCTTCTTGAGATTCACCGTGGTCGGGCCACACCACAGGCCCAGGTCCGCATCATCGGTTTCTCCGGGACCGTTGACCCGACAGCCCATGACGGCAATGGTGATGTCATGCTGCTTGGCGTAGGCGGACATGGCTTTGACCTCCTGTGCCAGCTCGACGAATTTCTCGTTTTCAACCCGTGAGCAGCTGGGACAGGAGATGATGTTCAGGCCCTGGCCGAAGTCAGGGACTGAGAGAAAACGGCCGTTGTTCGCGTCGTCGAGCATGGAGAAACCGGCGCGGACTTCCTCGTGTTTGCGCTCATTCGGTAAAGTCAGGGACACGCGCAGCGTATCGCCCACACCGTTGGCCAATAATTGCTCAAAAGCAATCCGGCTCTTGATTACGCCGTCCGGCGGCAAACCCGCTTCGGTCACGCCCAGATGGAGGGGGACATCTGGCCGGGCTTGGGAAAACCGGGTGTTGGCTTCGACAACCTTGGCCGGGTCGGAATCTTTGAGCGACACCACGAACCGCTCGTATTGGAGGTCTTCCATGAGCTGGCAGTGGTACAGGGTTGATTGGACCAGGGCTTCCATCTGGTCGCCGGGATATTTTTCAAGGAACGCAGGGGCGACCGAACCGCAGTTGACGCCAATGCGGATGGCGACATCGTGGTCTCTGGCAACAGCAACCAGCCAAGCCACCTTTTCCGGAATGGTTTTCCGCTTTTCAATATGGTGGAGATGGCCTGGATTGTAGCGGATTTTGTCCACATAGGGGGCCACTTGGTCAGCAACTTTATAGTTCTCCTGAAGGTCAACGGATAGGGTTGCCGTGGTTTGGCCGCGGATCTCTTTGAGGGCGGCGGCCTCTTTGGGGTTGTCCACCGCAATGCGGACAACCCCCGCTCCGGCCTGTTCAAGTTGATGCACCTGCGCGACGGTGGCGTCGATATCCGTTGTTTTGGTCGCGCACATACTCTGCACAACGATGGGTGCGTTCGCCCCAACCTGGACGTTGCCAATCTGGACTGCACGGGTGGGTTTTCTGTTCAACATGCTTGCAACCACTTCTGCGGTCTAGTGTTTGACCGGCATTTGGACAATAGGAGCATTCGGGTGCTGTTCGGCGTGTTCCTCCAGCCGCTGCTGGATCTCAGCTATCCACTGTCGGGCCTTTTCCTCGTCGATTTCCCCAGCGTCTCTTTTGCGGATAACCTCGTCCACAAACCGCTCGAAAAATGTTTTCATACGTCGCCTTCCCGCCCCCTCGCCTATCATGAAAGCCACGGCTGAGCTAGGCGACCCGCTTCCGCCTCTTTGCCTCAAATGATACCGTCCCAGTATGAGCGCCCAGATCGTCAGAGGGAAAGTCATTGCCCAGTCAGTGTATGCAGAACTTGGAGCAAAAATCTCGGATTTGATCCAGCATACCGGACGCAGACCTGTTCTGGTCAGTATCTATATCGGCTCCAACTCGGCTATCGAAGTGTATATTCGCTCCATGAATCGGATTGCCCAAGGGCTGGGGATTGAGTATCGCTGGTATCATCTCCCCGACAACGCCCAAGAGGTTGAGGTGCTGCGCCGTTTGGAGCAGTTGAATCAAGACCCTGACGTCACCGGGGTGATCCTCCAACTGCCACTCCCAGAGCATTTACGTCGCTCGGTCCTGGTCAACCATATTGCCCCGCAGAAAGATGTGGATGGCACCCATCCAGAAAATGTCGGGGCCGCCGTGACCGGAGAAATGCGCATTGGCTCCTGTACTGCTCTGGCCGTCATGCGCCTTTTGGACGCCACCGGGCTCGACATGGCCGGCAAAGAGGCGGTTATTGTCGGACACAGCGATCTTGTGGGAAAACCACTCAGTCTGATGCTGGTTGACCGCCTCGCCACCGTGACAATCTGTCATATTGCGACGGCCCAACGGGGGCTTTTAGCCGACCATGTCCGGCGGGCAGAAGTGCTGGTTGTGGCTGTCGGCTCTCCCGCGGTGGTCAAAGGCGATTGGGTCCGCCCTGGAGCAGCCGTCATCGATATTGGCATCAATCAGATAGGCTCACGCCTCGTAGGCGATGTCGAATTTGACACGGCTAGAGAACGGGCCGCATTTATTACGCCCGTTCCAGGCGGTGTCGGTCCGGTAACGGTGTCCATGCTCATGAACAATACGGTCAACGCCTTCCGCGCGCAGGTGGGGGCGCTGTCCGACGGATGAGCGTCCACCCCCCAGAGCGGGCTTACGGCGCTAACGGTTCTTCTTCAAGCGTCACGGTAATGTGGTGGGGCTGGTTCCTGCGCAGGACAGAAAAGGACACTTGGTCTCCAGGGCTGTAGCGCTGCATGGTTTCGGTAAAGTCCTGGGCGGTCCGCACCGGCGAGTTCTCGACTGCGACAATAAGGTCGCCGGCAGGATGGCGGTCCCGGGTGAGGTGGTCATGCGCGGCAACAAGGGGCATGACAAACGGACCGGCCGGTGACATAGCCAGCGCAATGATCGCCGCTTTCTTGACTAAATCATTCTGGCTGCTCTGCGTTGGCCCATTCACGCCTTCAAAACCGGAACGGTGCGCCGGGCTGCCTTCAATCACGCTTAAGACCTGGACCCCCTCTGGTCCTTGCTCAGCGGTCGCATAGAGTACCCCGAGATAGGTGCGTTTGGACTCGACCCCAGCCGGGTCGGGCCACTCAGGGAACTGGCTGTCCGCTGTAGAGGCGGGCCAGTCTGCATGGGGGTGAGAGTCTTCGGAACCCGACCACTGGTCTGACGGGAGGGGGGCAGCCGGGGCGGGCGGTTGTGTCAGGCTGCCCTGGACAGGAATCTCCAGGACTTGCGGGGCACCAACCGCCTGAGCAGGTTGACCCGCATCAGTCGGGGCGTGCTGTGCCTGGATGAGACGGGGTGAGGTCCATAACCCGGCGGTCAGGACAGCGGCCATGACAACTGGGAACCAGAGGACACGCGCCTGCATGATCGGGCCTCCTTTTACCGGCCTCGCTCTTGGCCGCTCATTATTCATCCCCCACCCTGAAAGCGCAAGCCGGCGCATCTTACTGGACCGATTTGAGCTTGGCCAACTCGGCCGCCAGCGTATTCACCGAAAGGACCTCTCCGGGATTCTGCATGACTTGGACAAAACGCACGATCCCATCCGTATCAATCAGCACATAGGCTCTCTGGCTGAGCCGCTTTTCCCGGTCCAGCCAGCCCACGTAGTTTTCAACCACTTCGGGCGCATCGAATGCACTCAATAACGGATAGCTGAGGGCCAGTTGTTCACGAAATATGCGCTGGGAAGCCGTATGATTGGTACTGATTCCCAGGACCACCGCGTCGAGTTGCTTCTCCTGCCGAGCGTCCCGCCCGTTTGCTAACTGTAGGGTTCAGCCTGGGGTAAAGTCCAAAATATAAAACAGCAGCAGAACATTGCGTTTTCCCGTGAAGTCTGAGAGACAGACCGCCTCGCCGTCTTGTGCCGGCAAACAGAACTCCGGGGCGGGGCTCCCGACCTCAACCGCGGCACCGACGGGACGGCTCCACAGCAGCAGGCCAGCGATGAGGGCTGCGGACCAATACGGCAGTTTCCAGGGCTGTTTTCTCATGTCGATTCTCGCTCGCCAGAGGAGGTGCTCCATAGTATACTCGCCTCTGTTGTTTCCTTTTTGTGGCTCTGGGCAAGAGCAGACCTACCCCGTCCCTCCCGGAACGTCAAGGCGAAGGAGAGGGGCCAATCTGAAGGAGTCCGACCATTTCTGATAGCGAGCCCCCGACAACACAACGCCTTGAGGAGTCAGCCTATGGCAAAACCCCAATACTGTCTGATGTGTGCAGAAGAACTCTACCAAATGAGCAACTATGGTGAGCCGGCGGACGGGAACTGGCCTCCCATGATTGAGCATGAAACATACGGAACGCTGATTATCTGTCCGGCGTGTGAGGCCGAGCACCTCACCTTTGTGGATGACACCCCCGGCCATCCACCGGTGCGACGTATTCGGATGCTCAGGCCCCGCGAGTAGTGCGGGGAGCAGACTCAGTGTCCGGCAGACGCCCGCGCCTGTATGGCCTGGTATTCGGGCTCAAAGAAGAATTGCGATGCTCCGCCGGCGGGTTTGAGATGGTTGAGCCACGTCGCGCTCGGGTCAAACTTGGCAAAAAATGGCTGCTGAACCCAATCGGCATTGCGGCCCTGGATAAAACGCAGGACAAAGACCTTTTCCCCGTTTATTTCGGTAATACCCTGCACCTCAACCTTGCCCGGTCCCGCGCTCATGGACGGGCCACGGGCGGTCCGCGCCAAGCCGGAAACCTGGGAAATAGCCTCACGGTAAATCTCCCAGGCCCGAGCCAGAGGCACCTCAAAATAGCAGCGCGCCCCGGTATCGCGTTCAACAAACATATAATATGGAATGATGCCCAGTTGGACCTGTGTCCGCCACAACCGGATCCACACCGCGGCCTCATCGTTGATATGGGCCAAGAGCGGTCCCTGACCGCGAATGACCGCTCCGGTTGAGCGCACCCGCCGGATGGCTTCGCGCACCTGTGTCGGCTCCAGTTCTCTCCAGTGGTTATAGTGCGCCATGAGTGCCACATGCTTGCCGGCAGCGATGAGATGTTCAAACAAACGCAGCAGGTCATCGGCATCTGCATCGCTTGTAAAGCGGAAGGGCCAATAGGTCAGCGCCTTTGTGCCGATTCGGACCGTTTGGATATGCGCGAACTCCGGCTGGAGTAAGGGACGCAGGTATTCAGCCAGATGATGGGTTTTCATGACCATCGGGTCTCCGCCGGTCATGAGCAAGTCACTCACCTGCGGCTGTGAGGCCAGATAGCTATGCAGCTGACCAGCGTCGTTTGAATTAAAACGCAACTCCTGAATCCCCACGAACTGCGCCCAGCGAAAGCAGAAGGTGCAATAGGTATGGCAGGTCTGGCCCTGACTCGGAAAAAAGAGGACGGTCTCACGATATTTATGCTGCATACCGGGGAGAGATTCACCCGCCACTTGAGGGACATTCATCTGCTGTTGGCCGGCCGGATGGGGGTTCAGCCGGATACGGATCTCATTCGCCGCGGCTTTGACCTCGGCGCGGCCCGCCCCCTTCCTGAGCAAATCGGCGATGCGGGCAAAGTCTTCTGGCATTAACATCCCCGGCTGCGGAAAAGTGAGCTGGAACATGGGGTCATCGGGGATATTGTCCCAATCAATCAGGTTCTCGATGACGTAGGGGTTAATCCGAAAGGGCAAGACATGCGCCACCACACTCATATTAAAACGTTGTGTGGCAGATAATTTTTGCAGCTGTGGAATCCGGTCAAGATGGCGCTCGTTATACACCTTAAAGCGTGGCGGCGGCGTTTCGAGCGGGGCTGGAATATGGGTCTGTCCGGTCAGATCAAAGTTGGATGTGAGTTCGTTCAGCACGGGGGTACCTTCTCTTTCTTCAGAATCTCCTCTCGACTATCTCGTATGCAAAGGGAAGAATTATGCCGCCACCGCTTCCACTTCCTCAACTCCGCTCGGCTTTCCATCTCGCATGCAAGGGAGAGAGGGCAGCTCAGTCCTCCCCGGAAGAGGAGGACCGGGGGACTGTAGCAAGAAATAGCCAAAAAATCAATGCAAAAAGGCGGGTTACCAGAACGCAGGCGTATTTCAAGCAGACGGAGAGGCGGCCGGCGGCTCCTCTCCCCGGCCTGTCAAGGTGCAACAGCGTGGCGGGCGGGTAAGAATCTAGGCCGCCGCCACCACCGGCGCAGCAGTAAAGGTCAACGCCTGATTGTGGTAATCAACAATCACGTGCGCATTCTCAGCCACCTCGCCGGCGATGATTTTCCGGCCCAGATGGGTCTCTATCTCTTTCTGCAGGAGGCGCTTGAGGGGCCGCGCCCCATAGGTCGGGTCATAGCCAGCTTGGGCGAAATATTCTTTAGCCTTTTCGGTTAGTTCGAGCGTAATCTGGCGCTCGGCCAACCGTTCGCGCAAGTGCGCAAGCTGGATATCGACGATCTGTTTTAAGTCTTCTCGACCGAGGCTATGGAATACCACGATTTCGTCTACCCGATTCAGAAATTCTGGGCGGAATTCGTCCCGGAGGGCGCTCAGCACGTCCCTTTTCATACGCTCATACGCCTCGGCATCATCGCCGCCTCGGTAGCCCAGAATCAGCTGGCTGCCCACGTTTGAGGTCATGATGATAACGGTGTTCTTAAAGTCAACCGTCCGGCCGTGGCCATCTGTCAAGCGCCCATCGTCCAAAATCTGAAGCAACACATTGAAGACATCGGGATGCGCTTTTTCGATCTCGTCAAAGAGGATGACCGCATAGGGTTTGCGCCGCACCGCTTCGGTCAGTTGCCCGCCTTCGTCGTAGCCCACATACCCCGGAGGCGCACCGATGAGACGCGCGACCGTGTGCTTCTCCATGTATTCCGACATATCGAGCCGGACCATATTCGTCTCATCATCGAACAAAAATTCAGCCAACGCGCGCCCCAGTTCGGTTTTCCCTACGCCGGTCGGCCCCAGAAAGATGAACGACCCAATCGGACGGCTCGGGTCTTTGAGCCCTGAGCGGGCCCGAATCACCGCGTCGGCCACCGCCTGAACGGCTTCCTGCTGGCCGATCAAACGTTGATGCAGCAGGTCGTCAAGGTGCAATAATTTTTCCCGTTCGCCTTCGAGCAGCTTGGCAACCGGAATCCCCGTCCAGCGGCAGACAATGGCCGCAATATCGTCTTCATCCACCTCTTCCTTGAGGAGGCGACTCGTCCCCTGTTCGCTATGGAGCTTTGCTTCCTCGCCGGCCAAGTCCCGCTCAAGCTGGGCTAAGGTGCCGTATTTGAGCTCAGCAACCCGGTTGAGGTCATAGTGACGTTCGGCTTTGTCAATCGCGCGTTTGGTCTGCTCAATTTCTTCTTTGAGGCCGCGCAGCTGACCGATGCTGTGCTTCTCCATCTCCCACCGGGCAGTCAGCGCGCCGGCCTCAGCCTGGCAGTCGGCCAGTTCTTTTTCCAGCTTCTCCAGCCGGACCTGCGAGGCCTGGTCCGTCTCCTTGCGCAGGGCTTCCCGTTCAATTTCAAGCTGCAACACCCGCCTGGACACTTCGTCCAGTTCGGTTGGCATAGAGTCAATTTCGGTGCGGAGTCGAGCCGCAGCTTCATCTACCAGGTCAATCGCTTTATCCGGCAGAAAGCGATCACTGATGTAGCGGTGCGACAATACTGCCGCGGTCACCAGCGCCGCGTCTTTGATGCGGACCCCGTGGTGGATTTCGTAGCGTTCACGCAGTCCCCGCAGAATGGAGATCGTATCTTCCACAGAGGGCTGGTCCACCGTGACCGGCTGAAAGCGCCGCTCCAGCGCCCGGTCCTTTTCCACATATTGACGATACTCATCCAGCGTGGTCGCCCCGATGCAGTGCAACTCGCCGCGAGCCAGCAGCGGTTTCAGCAGGTTGGAGGCGTCCATAGCCCCCTCCGAGGCTCCTGCGCCCACCACCGTATGCAACTCGTCGATAAACAGCACCACCTCGCCCTCAGATTCCTGGACCTCTTTGAGCACGGCTTTTAGGCGCTCTTCAAACTCACCCCGAAATTTCGCGCCGGCAATCAAGGCGCCCATATCCAGGACGATCACGCGCCGATGCTTCAGACTTTCCGGCACATCGCCGCTGACAATACGTTGCGCCAGTCCTTCCACAATCGCGGTTTTGCCCACACCCGGATCACCGATCAACACCGGATTATTTTTTGTCCGGCGCGAGAGCACCTGGACGACCCGCCGGATTTCCTCATCCCGACCAATGACCGGGTCGAGCTTGCCCAAGCTGGCCGCTTGCGTCAGGTCCCGACCATACCGTTCCAGCGCCTGATAGGTGCCCTCCGGGTTCTGGTTGGTCACCCGCTGGTGGCCGCGGACTTTCTGGAGCGCGGTCAGCACGGTCTCGCGGCTCAGGCCGTGGTCGCGCAGCAGCCGGCCCGGCGCGCCTTCGTCTTCCAGCATGGCGAGGAGGAGATGTTCGACGCTGACATAGGCGTCTTTGAGTTCGGCGGCTGCATCTTCGGCCCGGGTGAGGAGACGTGACAGGCGCTGGGTGACGTAAACGTGGTCCGGACCGCTGGCGGGTCCAGAAACCTGGGGCAGACGGCTCAGCGCCTGTTCAAGTTCCGTCCTCAGCGCGCTGAGGGACACCCCGGCCTGGGTGATGAGGGCGGGGAGCACGCCCTCGGAGGATTCCGTTAATGCGGCCAATACATGCTCAACATCAACTCCCTGGTGATTCCGGCGGCTTGCCAGCGCCTGGGCGTGGCGGAGCGCCTGTTGTGATTTTTCGGTCAAGCGATTGATATCCATACGACCCTCCTTCCTCCAGCCGTGCGGGCCCGGTCGGCTTTAACTGGTTGTGACTCTTGGCTGCAAAAAAGGTAAGGCTGATTTGGAGAGAGTCAAGGAGCCGGGCAACCCCAGCGGGTTGCCTCTCCATTGGGCACCTGCCCCTGGAGGCAGGGCAGGGCCGCGTCTGGGCGGCGGCGTTTAGCCGACCGCTCTTTCTTTGCGATCCCGCAGATCGACAACTTTGGGCGAGGGTGTTTCCACCGCCCAACTCGTCATCCGCTGCACCGCTTCGGTCATCTCTCCACACCAGCGCTCAATAAAATCGACCGGGAGGGCGTGGTCAAGCGAGATGGCCTCACTTGCGGTGAGTGCCTTTGCGCCGTCGAAGCCGACATAGGCAATCCGGGCCGTCAGTTCTTCCCGCGGCCGCTGAAAGGCAGAGCCGGGTAGAACGGCGACCCCCGTATCGCGCAGGAGCGCCTCACAGAAGGCGTCACTCGTCGTAATACCGCGTTGCGCCAGGCGGGCGGCAAAAGGTGAGAAATCTGGAAAGAGATAAAAAGCGCCAACCGGTGCATGCACCCGCACGCCGGCCGCCTGGAGAATCCGCGCGCAACGCTGGCCCAGGGCCGACAGAATACGCCGGACGTGCGAGAGATAGCGTTCAATCGCGATGCCATCCTGAAACGCGCGGGTTGCCGCGTATTGAATCGGGCTACTGACCGACGTATAGGTCTCGCTGGCCACGGCCGCCATCGCTTCCATCAGCCAGCTCAAGTCCGGCGGAAAGGTAAACGTCCCCAGCCGCCAGCCGCCAGCCCCGCACCATTTGGACAGCCCGGAACTGATGATTGTTCCTTCGGGGTAGAAACGGGCAACCGACACGTGCGTCCCCTGATGATGCAGTTGCCCATAGATTTCATCCGACAGCAGAATCACCCCAAACCGCCGCGCGACCACGGCCAATTCTTCAAGTTCGTGGGCCGTATAACTGCCCCCCTCAGGGTTGCCTGGGTAATTCAACACCAGAATACGCGGCCGGTCCGGGTCGGCCTTGCAAATGGCTTCCAGGCGCCGGGGAGAGACGCGCCAGTTCCCTTCAAAGGTGGTTGGGATGAGATTGACAGTGCGACCGATGATGCGCGCCTGGGGGATATATGACACCCAGGCTGGGGACGGCACGAGCAATTCCCCATAAAAAGTCAGCTGTAAGAGGAACAGCAGTTCCTTGGAGCCCGGCCCGACCAGGACATCTTCGGCCCGGGCCGACACGCGATCTTTCTGACGATGAAACTCGGCCACCGCCTCCCGCAGGGCGGGCAGACCGGTGACAGGCAGGTAGGCGTCTTCGTGGGCGTGCAGCCTGAGCGCGTTCACCACGTCGGGCGGAATGGGAAACGGAGATTGGCCCAACCCGAGTTTATAGACGCGCTGTCCTGCGCGGCGGAGCGTATTGCTCCGCGCATTGATGGCTAAGGTTGCTGACTGTTCAAGCCCTCTCACATTGAGATTGAGGCTGCTACAGCGGTGATGACTCAGAGTTTCCACGGCATCCACCTCCCCCACCGGTCTCCGTCGTCACGGCCGGTGCGCCCTGCGCACCTTGCTTTCAGGATACCGCATGTCCCGCAGCGAGACAAACGCGCGCGCGTTTCAGCCTTGTATGCAGTGGAAAAGATGGGGATTCAGGCAACGCCGCGTCCATCAGTAACGCTTCTGCCATAAGATATGGGCTTCGCTGGCGCCCCCCGAGCTGGAGGAGGTGTCGATCTGCCAGTTCGGATTGAGCTGATATTCCAGGGAGACCTTGCGCTCGCCTTTTTTCGTGAGATCGTGGGCGACAGAGACCTGTACCCCCTTGGGCAAAGAGAAGCCAAAGCCGACCGTCCCGCCAGTGATATCCAGATTCGAGAGCTTGAGCCCGGCCCCAAGCCGCTCCAGCCCAAGGGCTTGCGAGACCGACTCGCCAATTTTGGCCGCCGCATAGCCACTCGTGATAGCCAGGGCCTGCTTCTCAAGGTCAAACTTTTCGCCTTGGTCCAGCGCGCGGGCCGGCTTGCCAAACAGGAGCACGGCCAAGATATCGGCGTGTTCCAATTCCGGCTCGCTGCGTAAGGTCAGGGTGGGGTTGTCTGCTGTGCCCTGGACAACGACTTCAACAACATGGTCCGGTGCCTGGTATTGGGCCACAATGTCCAGGCTCGGGTTGATTTCTCTGCCTCCGGTAAACTGCACCGTGCCACCGGCCAGACTGAAACGTCGCCCCTGAAAACCCGCCCAGCCTTGGACCACTGTAATATCTCCGACCAAACGGGGCTCGGTCCCGTGTTCTTTCGTCACCACCACCTCGCCAGTCAGGTCAACGCTGGCGTTCGCATGTTTAATCTGAGTCTGCCGGTGGACCCGGACCGTCAGGTCTAGGGTCGCATTCCGGGCTGCCCGGTCCTCAGCCGTCTGTTCCCCGGCTCCGGTCTGCTCGGCCAGAGAGTGAGCGGTCTCACCGACCGGGATGATGAGAATCGTTTCATCCCGATTGACCGGTCTGCTCTCGAGAAAGGCAAGGTCGGGCTGAAGGGTGGCGCGCCGGACTTCGACTGTCCCGTTGACGTGCGGTGCCGCCAGCGCGCCGACTATGCTGACAGCCGCATCGACTTCCGCCTGATACTGCCTGGTCTGAATCGCCGGCCACTGGTGAGCAGTCAGGGTCATATCGATGGCCTGCGGCGTGTATTTGCGTAAGCTGATTGTGCCCTGGCCGGCGATTTTTCCTTTTCCAGAGACCGCAGAGATTTCCTGAATACGAATCGTCTCAGGCTGAGCGACCAGCGTCAGGGTCGCCTCGGAGACCGTCGTGCCGAGTGGCGTGACCGTCACCTGCCCGTTTCGGAGCGTGACCGTTCCTTGCGGGAAGAGGTTGGTGAGCGGCCCGTGCAAGGCCATATCAACGTGCAGCTCCCCGGCAATATCACTGGCTCCTCGGCCACTCAGGGCGTTCAGAAAATCCAAGCGTAATCCGCGAGACCGCACCCGGGCGTCAAGGTCTCCCAGGATTCCGGTTGTCAGCCCTTTGTGCCAGTGCAGGGCGAGCGGCAGGGTCCCAGAGACCTGCACGTCATGCTGCTCATCCTGCGCAAAAGTCAAATCGAGTGCGCCCTGCTTGTCCTGATAGGTAAATGAGGACGACAGCCCTTGATAGGGCTGTTCAATGATGTGGAATGGGGCGATGGAGAGGCTTCCCTCGATAATCGGTGTCTCAGCAGTCCCGGACAGCCGCATATGCGTAGACAGCCGACCCGTCACGCTCGGCATATCCGGTACGAGCGGGTGCAGGTCAGCGAGGGCAAGCTCCTCAATCCAAACCTGAAAATCCTGTCCACCGTATATGGAGACCTGTCCGTCTAAGGCAAGGCGTTGGTCTCCGTTCCTCAATTGGAGCGCCTCGACGGCGATGGCCCCGGGCTGTTGCCTGACCGTCGCCGGTTGGACCAGTTTCCACACACCGCCGGGCAGGGCTAGGGCCAGGGCCTGCACGTCTACGCTGAACTGCTCAGACCGACGAAGAACTCGAGCGTCCAGAGAGTGCTTCCGAGACGCACTATCCGTAGCCTGCACAGTCATCTGCATCCCCGGAGCCTCGTCGTGTATCAACTCCAATTGGGCGGTCACCGATTGCAGCGCAACCCCGGCCTGTAGGCCCGTGAACTCGGCGTGTATCTTTCCTGTCGGCCACCCTTCGCCCCCAGTCAGATGATACTCAACCGTTCCGTGGCTCAGCGCTCCCCCTTGCAGCGCAACCGCGCGCGTCTGCCCGGACCCGGAGACGGTCAGCGTGGTCAGATTGCCCTCGGCTTGGCCGGCCAGGGTGATCTGACCTGTCCCCTTTTGGCCGGCGACAGCCAGCCACGGCGCAAGGTCAGAGATATGGAGCTGGTACGACAGCTTGCCCAGCTCGGCGAACGTTGTCCCCAGCTCTCCCCGCAGCCTCAGATTGGCATCCCGAGCCGTGAGATGGATATCGGCAATATCTACTCTCCCGTCGGCCACCGAGGCGTCAAAACGGCCACGCTGTATGGATATTGGACCAAGACTCGAAGGAGTCAGGGTAAATAAGGCCCGGACATTCATGCTGGACGGGTCGAGCCCTTTGCCCTGCACCGTACCGGACAGGTTGAGGTCGCTCGTCAGAACCGGGGGAGTCTGGGCTTTGTCCGGCGTGCCGTTTTCCGCGCCCTCACCGGGCGTTATTTTTTGTAAGTCGAGTTTTTGTAAGTCGAGATGCTCAACCGCAAGGGTACAGGTGTAGGCCAGCTCGTCGTCAAGCTGGATTTCGGCGTTCCAGTTTGCCTGACCCGAGCGCGCGGCAATCCTCCCAGCCACCTGGCCGACTTGCTGCTTAACGCTGCCGTTCAGGCTGACCTCGCCGACCTGCCACTCCCCAATGCGCAGGGCCTGGCCCTGGATGACAGCCTGGCCAGTTAGACTGGACAGCGCGGCCCCCTGGCCTGCCAGCTCCAGGCTGCCCTCAAACAGACCGCCCAGGGCTGCGCCGCCTTGCAGCTTGGCGAGGTCAAGCTGTGAGAAAACAAGCCGACTCGTGTACCGAGGTTGGCTGTGACTCAGGTCGGCCCGTATATGACCCTTGAGGGCCGCATCCGCAACGGTCAGCCTGATATCGGCGTGCAGGTCAGCCGGCGCACCCGTAACGCGGACTTCTCCAGACACCGATTCGTGGAACGGCCAGCCGGGAACAACCGCCACCACGTCAGCCGCGGCCAGCTTGTGAATGGCAAGGCTGCCGTCCAGGGTCAGCGTGCTCAGGTCTGCGATTTGGCCGCTCAACCGAAGGTGGGACTGGGCTGAGGAGAGGTCAAGAGCGGGGATGTCAAGAGAGAGACTGTCCAGGTCTCCGTGCAGCGACGCCGAAGCGACCAGGCGCAGCCGCGGCGTCGCGGCCGCAGTCATGCTGGCCACGAGTCTGTCACACACGACCTGCACCCGATTGCCGGCCAGGCTTGCCCGCGCTTCAAGCCTCATATCGTGCAACCGATACGAAGAATGGTCGGCAAGCACGAGTTCGACCGTCGCGTTGTGGAGTGTGAGGGCGCTGAGCAACACACTCATACCAACTCCCGGTGCCTGGTCTGGCTGTGCTGAGTCTGGAACAAAGGCTTGCACCAGATTCCACTGGCCGGCCGCGTCTTGGGTCAGTCGGACAACAGGTTCATACACGTCAACCTGCGTCAGGCTGAGCTGCCCGTTGAGAAGCGGACGGAGCGCATACCCGACGGTCAGCCGAGGAATACGCACGACCTCCTGGTCCTCGTAACGAACGCTCAAGTCGCTGAGTTGAAGCCCCCGCCACACCGACCCTTCCAGACCCCCCAGGCTGACCTCTCCGGGCAGAGCGGTGTTCAAGCTCGAGACGAGCTGGCCGTGCAGGAATTGCTGAAATTGAGCCGTCCGCAGCACAAGGAGCGTCCCCATAATGAGCACAACCCCCAAGCCGCCAACCATCAGCAGCGTCCGCCACACGTACCGCAACGCTCTTCCCCCTCAAAACGATTGCCCAATGCCGAAATGGACGCGCCACGGCTCGTCATCGTCCGCAGGGTCCAGGGGAAAACCAATATCAAACCGTAGCGGTCCGATGCGGGTGGCGTAACTCAGCCCAAAGCCGGGCGCAAATTGCAGGTCGTCAACCGGGATATCATAACGCCCAAGCGAGATCTGCCCAAAGTCGAGGAAGACGGCCCCAGCCAGTTCCCGCCATAACGGCCGACGCAGCTCAAACGACCCTTCGAGGCCACTCAGTCCGCCGAGCGGGTCATCCGCAGCGTTCAGGGCTCCAAGTTTCCGGCGACCATAGCCCCGCACGCTCCCATCGCCGCCGGCGTAAAAGCGCTCGGACAGGGGGATATTGCGCGCTGAACCAAAAAAGTCGCTCAGCCCCGTTTTCAGCCGAGAGGCCAGGACCACCCCCCAGCCGAGACGCTGATAGTGCTTGGCCTCAGCCCGCAGGCTAAAGAAGCGGTAATCGCCCCCCCAGACTGTTCCGGCTTGATGGGCAACCACAGACAGCATCCCGCCCTGGGTCGGATTCAAGAGGTCTTCAGTCGTACCCCAGACCAACCCCAGCGTCGGACCGGACAGCAGGCCCTCGCGTCGCAGGCCCTCCAGGGCGCGGATGGTGGAACTGCCGACTTGGTTGAATTTCAGAAACTCGACTCGATAGTCAACAAAGCCAGAGAAGGCCGAGGAGAAGTGGTGCTCGATACGCGGCCGCAGACGGGAATAATTGAGGAGATAGGTGTCTTCATCTTCCTGTCCTTGCTGCGCGTCGATACGCAACAGCGTGGCAGGGGCCAGAAAATAGGGTTGCACGAAGGTGGCTCCAATAGAACGCTGAATGGCAGACAAACGCAGTTCCGCGGACAGGCGACGCCCACCACCCAACCAATTCCGGTGCTGCCAGGCGGCCAGACCAATAAACTCCTCGTCGGTGCTATAGCCGGCCCCAAGCCGGATGCTGCGGGGCTCTTTCTCGGCCACCCGGATGCGGATGGGAACCTGACGCGCCGGCTCGGTCTCCTGTTGGAACTCCATACGCACCGCCCGAAACAGGTCCAGGTCCAGGATATTCTGGCGCGACTGCTCAATAGCGGCCAGCGAAAACCGCTCGCCGGACGCATAGGTCAATGCTCTGCGCACGATTTGCGGGTCTACCTGCTGCGTCCCGTCCACATGGGTTGTCCCAAATGTGGTCATCGGTCCTGGCGAGATAGAGTACGCAACCCGCGCCTGCCGGGTATTCAGGTCAACCTCTGCGCTACGCTCGATTTCAACCCAGGAATGGCCCTGCTGAAGAAAAACCTGACGGAGCGCCTGGTCGGTCTGAACATAGGCGGCCTCGGTAAAAAGCGCCCCAGACTCAAGCGGGAGACGCTCAGGCAGGACAACACTGGTCTGGGCTTCCGGTCTGACATCAACGCTCAGCGCTCCGACCGTCACCGGCTCGTTTTCTTGAATCTGCACAGCCACGGCAACGCTCCCGCGCGCGTCATCGGGATGCAGGTCATACGTCACCTGAGCCTGGTAATAGCCCTGGGTTTCATAATAGTGTCGCAGCCGTTCGAGGTCGCGCTCAAACATGACGGGATCAAACAGCGGCTTCTTTTGCCACGGCCGATACCAGGGCCGGCTGGTGGTTTGCAGTTCAGCCAGCAGGGTCTCGGTATCGAATTGCACATTGCCGGCAAGCACGACCGACTCGACCCGCCATTCACGCTTCGGGTCAAGTTGTTCAAGCGAGCCGGCAAACACCACATCACTCCTCCCGACCAGCAGCCAAATACAGCCGAGCAAAACGGCAAGAGACCAGGCCGGCTGGCACTGCCAGGAACGTCTCTTATGCACCGCTTGATGACATGGGGGAAGCATGAGGGGAAGAGAGCAGTCGATATTAGGCATCCTTCAAGGGACGGGCGGTCGCCAGAGAACGGAGCGTGACGCCGGTAAGGGCCTGTTCGACGGCCTGATTCCGCCGGTCAAGCAGCGCCGAGATGGCATCGTCACCAGCCATTGCCCCAGGCTCATCTCCAGGCGTGCGCAGAATATCCAGCACACGCACGACCGCAATCTGATCGGGCGGACGGCCAGGGACTACACCTTCCGGCTCAATGGTCTGCAAGAGCACGCCTTTTGCCAGCAGCGTATCAATCAGGGGCTCCAGCGCAACGCGCTGCACGCCCATATGCTCGGTAAGAGTGGCCACCGACCACGGCGGTTGTTCGGCGAGATAGCGGTGCGTAATGGCGACCAGGGCGGTCAGCGCCAGACGTTCCTGCGACAGCGGGGTTTTGCCGTCCAGTTCAGCCCGGTAAGCGCCTGGATATTGATGAAAACAGGCGACTTCGGCCCCCACCAGAATAATCAGCCAACTGGCGTAGACCCAGATAAAAAAGAAAACCAGGATGGCAAACCCCGAATAGATGGCCGCATAGCGGGCAGAGCCGGCAATAAAGGCGGCAAAGCCGACTCCGGCCAACTGCCACAGCACCGCCGCGACCACACCCCCGAGCAGGGCCGACCCAAACCGCACCGCCGTATTCGGCACAAAAACATATAAAAACGTGAAGGCAATACACAGAAAGGCAAACGGCATCAGTTGCGTGGCTACAACAATCAGGGGGCCAAGCAACTCATTCGCAATCATATACTGCACCACGGTGTGACTCTGGGCCGAGGCAATCACGGTCAAGGCCGTAAAGACCAGAACCGGACCAACCAGAACCACACTCAGATAGTCGCTGCATTTCTTGCCCAAGGTCCGAGCGTGGCGCACCTGCCAGATATGGTTGAACGAGTCTTCAATTTTGCTGATCAGCGAGACCACGGTATAGAACAGGGCCGCCACCCCGACCGCGCCCAGCACGCCAACGCGCAGATTGCGCACAAACTCCACGACGCGCTGGGTAATTTCAGCCCCCTGCTCCCCCAACGGCTCCAGGGCTTGAGCCAGGGACGGCTCAATGAGGTT
Organism: uncultured Binatia bacterium (SeqCode); assembly: GCA_965200355.1. GTDB lineage: Bacteria > Desulfobacterota > Binatia > Bin18 > Bin18 > Bin18. The sequence goes on from OZ241351.1 coordinate 3,728,966, forward strand.
GTGCACCCCAAACGCCTTGAGCACAGCAAACATGACCGCCAGAAGCGGCACCAGGGCCAGAAGGGTCACATAGGTCAGCCCCATGGCCCACAGGCTGAGCGCATCGCCCTGCACTTTTCTGCGGACAGTAGAAAAAAAGGTATAATCCCGTGGCAGCCAGCGGGTGAGATCCGTCCACGGATATTGGAGCGCGAAGCTCTGGGCCTTTTTGAGGCGATACTCCTGGTTCATGCAGCCGCTCATCCTTTTGATTACAGCCAAACGGCCCAACTCTTTCTCAATGGTTCCTTTTGAGACGGGCACGGAGCATGACCGGACGGCCAACGGCGCAAGATCAAACGCGCCTCCCACTTGTATTGCGGAGGGTTTTCACCTACCCGAGTGAGACCAGAAGGAGGCATGTATGGAAGAACCTATCACTTTTCCGGCTGGCGAGGGCAATGACACACCCACCTTAGAAGGACTCCTTGCGACTGTCCACCCGGCTCCCGGCCTTGGAGCGGTGCTGTGTCACCCCCATCCGCTCTATGGTGGCGACATGCACAACAACGTGGTATCCGCGTTAGCCCACGCCTTCCAACAGGAAAATATCGCCACGCTACGATTCAATTTTCGTGGGGTAGGGCGCAGTGAAGGCAGCCATGCCGAAGGCGTGGCCGAGCGCGCTGATGTGCAGGCCGCGGTCACGGCCCTTCTGGACCGGCAGCCGGTCTCGACCGTCGTTGTTGCCGGTTATTCGTTTGGCGCAATGGTCGGACTGCAAGCCGGGGCAGAAGACGCCCGCGTCCACCGCCTGATTGGCGTGGCCTTCCCGCTTGGATTTCGTGACCCAACGTTTCTTGAGACCGTGACCAAGCCGCTCCTGCTTATCAGTGGCGACCGGGATACCTACTCCCCCATCCCCGCCCTGACCGAGTTGGTGGCAAAAATACCGGCCCCAAAGCAGCTTGAGGTCATGAGCGGCGCGGACCATTTCTTGAGGGCCAGAGAGGGCGAAGTGGCCCAAGCCGCGGTCTCGTTTCTTCAGCAGACCGAGAAACCGCTCGGATAAAGGCGTATCCGCCTGAGCCCAGCATCATCCATTCTCTCTTACTTTGTGGATTTTGATGATATGAAAAATATCGTTATTTCTCAATAATCTCCCCTCTCACCGCCTCAAACGGCTGCTCCGCGTCTGCGGCGAGAGTGGTGAGCGTATCCAGGGTGCGCCGCAGGTCGTGACCGTGCTGCTCGTATACCCGCTCAAAGACGCGCAAATCTCGGAGGTAGGTCAGATAGTGCAGGATGACCGCGTTATTCAGTGGCACCGAGGCAAAGTCCGAGGGGTGCGCAGCAGTTCCAGGCAGTTGGCGAAATTCGGCCTGGAGTTGAGAGAAGACGGCTGTGCGCTGCGCCAGTTTTTCCTCTTCAGGGAACGGGGAGGTGTATAACCTGGTCAGCCGCTGCCGGGCCTGTTCGAGAAAATGGGAAACGGCCAACTCCTTTTCCCATGCGGCGCGCAAGTGTTGGGTCAGGGCATGGCTCTCTCCGTGGGCTTTGACAAAAAAGGCGATGGCGCCGCGATAGCCGGCAAAATTGGCGAGTGATTCGTTAAAGGCCGTCTGCCCGGACAGATAAAACGTATTGTGAAACAGCTCGTGCAGCACGATATTGGACAGGCTGCCGTGGTCATACTCCAACAAGTGCGGCAGGAGGGGGTCGGCAAACCAGCCCAGGGTGCTGAAGGCGGCCGCGGTCCGCATATAGGTGTCAAACCCCTGAGCCTCTAAACGTCGGGCTTCTGCGTCGGCCTGCGCGCGCTCAAAATATCCCTTATAGGAGACCCGGCCAACAATGGGAAACCACCAGGTATAGGCTTCCAAGCGCGTCCGGTGGGCCGCGGTGAGCACGTAAATGGTGGGCGGCGAGGGAAGCTCAGACACGCTGCCGTAACTACCACCAACCCGGAAGCCGAGGTCCTGCTCGGCAAAGTCCCGGACACGTAAGACCAGCCGGAGTTTTTCCTGGGTGGACAGGTCAAGCGGACCGGGCTGCCGCAGGATATCGGCAATAGGCCGGCGGTACCACAGAATTTTTGCCTCTTCGTAGCCGGCCCGCAAAATATACAACGGGGTGCAGGCCGGCAGCACCCACAGACAGGCAAAAATAAGGAGGCGGGCCACCATGTTCAGGGCTTCTTCTCATGGCAAGTGGCGTGCCCACACGGGAGGAGTGTCACGCTTCACGCTCCCCGTGGCCCTCCTGCGTCGCCGAGGCCGGGCTGGGGGGTGCTTGAGAGCGTGGGATACTGCAACACTGGTATAAGTGCCAGTAAATGCCGCGTTGCGCCATCAATGCCTGATGGGTGCCAACTTCCTGCAGCCGGCCCTGGTCCAGGACGATGATGCGGTCGATATTCTGGATGGTCGAGAATCGATGCGCAATCACCAGCGAGGTCTGGTTCTGCATCAGCTTGGTCATGGCATCCTGAATGAGGTTCTCAGTCTCCGGGTCAACACTCGAAGTGGTTTCGTCAAAAATCAGGATGGCCGAGTCATAGGCCAGGGCGCGGGCCAGCGACAGGAGTTGGCGCTGGCCGGTAGACAGGTTGGTGCCCCGCTCGTGCAGGGGTTCGTGGTAGCCGTTCGGCAGTTCACGAATAAAGCGCTCCGCATTGACATGCTGGGCGGCGCGCTGCAATTCGTCCAGCGTCAGGTCGGTCCGACCCAAACTCAGATTCGTGGCCACATCGCCAGCAAACAGGAAGACCTCCTGTAACACGACGCCAATCCAGCTGCGGAGCACGTGTATCTCCCACTCGCGAATATCGACGCCATCCACCAGGATGCGGCCACGCTGAATATCATACGAGCGGTTGAGCAGCTTACTGAGCGTGGTCTTGCCCGAACCGGTTGACCCGCCCAGGGCGACACTCTCACCAGGGGCGACCGAAAAAGACACGTCCCGCAGCACCCACTCCCCTGGGTTGTACGCAAACCACACGTGGTCAAACTCTATCCGTCCCGCCACGGTAGACGGCCGGTACGCCTCGGGCGGGGCGGTGAGCGTGGCCGGCGTATCCAGCAGTTGAAACACCCGCTCCGCCGCGGCCATGGCCGTTTGAATAGCGGCGTATTTTGTATTGAATTCTCGGATGGGCTCGAAGAACCTTTGCAGGTATTCGACAAAAGCTATCAGCGTCCCCGGGGCGACGAGGCCCTGAGCAAATCGGCCCGCGCCGTACCACAGCATGAGGGCAATAGAGACCGGGCTCAGCGTTTCAACAAGGGCTTTCAGACTGATATCATACATATTGGCTTTGTGGGCGGCATCGCGATGCCCACTATTCCGCCGCCTGAACTCCGCAAACATTTTCGGCTCTTGGGCAAAGACCTTCACCACCATAACTCCGGATAAGGTTTCTTGCAGAAAGGCGTTGAGATGCGCCAAACTTTCACGCACGGTCCGATAGACCACCCGCGCCCGGGTCCGAACAAAATTCAGGATGAGGAACAGCAGGGGCAAGAGGGACAGCGTCACCAGGGCCAGGTGAAAATCGATCGACAGCATAATGACGACAATACCCACCAGGGTCAGGATATCCATCAAGATCGTCAGCACCCCGGAAGAGAAGGCTTCGTTAATCGCAACGGTATCCGTCGTCAGCCGGGTGACCAGGCCCCCGACCGGCGTGCGCTCAAAAAAGCTGGGCGGCAGTGTCTGCACATGGCTGAACAGATCACGCCGCAAATCGGCTATGCTGCGGTGGGCGACCCGCGACGTGGCCTGGAACTGGACGTAAAAGAACACAAACTCGCCGATCAGGGCCGCGACAAACAGTAGGCCAATGCGCATCAACCCGGCAGCGTCCTCCTGCGCAATATACCAGTCCACGCCCAATTTGATCAGATACGGTTGGACCAGCTGGCAGGCAGCGGTCAGCAGTAGACAGACCAGGGCCACAATAAATGTCGCGCGGTACGGCCGAATATACCCCCACAGGCGGCGCAGCAGCACAGCGTCATAGATTTTACCGTGCGCCGCTTTGTCTTGTCCCGCGTTCATCGTTCAGTCTTCTTCGAGCACCTGATCTCGAAAGAGTTCGGTGTACGTTCCCCCGCGCGCGACCAACTCAGGGTGCGTTCCCATCTCGACGATCCGCCCCGCGTCCAGGACCACGATGAGGTCAGCGTCCCGTATGGCCGACACTCGATGAGAAATGATGAACACGGTTTTGTCTATGGTACTCGTCCGGAACGCCTGAAGGATCTTGCGCTCGGTTGTCACGTCAACACTGGACAGGGCGCAATCCAGGACGAGGATGGGCGTGTCCGTCAAGAGCGTCCGCGCCAGTGTGAGACGCTGCTGCTGCCCGCCCGACAGCGTGAGGCCGCGCTCACCGAGGACGGTCTCATAGCCGTCGGGCAGGCCCTCTACCTCACTGTCAATACTGGCTAAGGTGGCTGCCCAGCGAATCGCGTCCCCATCCACCTCAGGTTGAGAAAAGGCGATATTGTCTTGAATGCGCGTCGAAAAGAGAAACGGGTCCTGGGGCACAAAACCAATACAGCGCCGGAGCTCGGCGAGTGGGAAGAGCCGAATATCCCGCCCATCAAGCGTGATCGCGCCGCGCGTCACGTCAAACAAACGCGGCAAGAGTTGGACCAGGGTGCTCTTCCCCGCGCCCATACGGCCGACAATGCCGACGGTTTTTCCAGCCGGGACGGTCAGGGTAATATCGTGCAATACCATGTGTTCGTCCGGCGCGTGGCCATTGCCCCGGCCATTGCTCAGAGGCTGGCCGCTGGCCGGGTAGGCAAAGTCCACATGATGAAACCCTATCTCACCCCGCACCGGGGGCGGATTCCGACTCACGCTGCTCTCCCCGCTGTCAACGATGTCGGGGCGCGTTTGCCAGATCACCTCCAGCCGTTGCAGGGCGGCCTTGCTGCGCAGAGAACAAAGGCACCAAGCCAAGAGAGGCGGTCGACCCGGCCAGCAGATGGAGATACCCGATAGACGCCACCACGTCGCCCAGGCCGAGCTGGCCGGCAATGACCTGTGAGCCACCGTACCACAGCACGGCCAGCAGCCCGATTCCAGATGCCATTCTCGTCAGCGGCAGGAACAGGCTCTGCAAGCGGGCCAGGGCAATGTTCTCGGTCTTGTAAGCGTCATTCGGTCCGGCAAATAGCGCGTTCTGCCACGTCTCGCGCCCATAGGCGCGAATGACCGCCATGCCGCTGACGCTCTCCTGGACGCGGCTCGATAGGGCGGCCAGCGCGACTTGCACGTTGAGCGTGCGTCGCATGAGCGGGCCACTTATCACACAGATCAGCAGAAATACGAGAGGACACGGGGCAATCACCAACAGGGCCAGGACGGGGTCTATGGCCAGCATGGCCGCCAGGCCAAGCACGTAATACAGCGGCATTCGCAGCAGGTACAGGGTGCCCAGGCTGAGCATCGAACGCACCGCTTCCACGTCATTGACGAGGCGCGACATCAGGTCGCCGGTGGACTGGCTTTGGTAGTAGTTCAGCGACAGGGTCTGGAGATGGGTCAACAAGTCGTTACGGAGTTGATACTCGATATCACGCCCAACGTCGAAAATCAGCAAGCGCGAAAGGATATAGAGCATCCCCACGACCAGGGCAGCCCCGATAATCATCAGCGCCGTGGACGCCACCTCACGAACCGGGCGACCCTGCTCAATCTCCTCAACCGCCTGTTTGAGCAGCCACGGGATGACCAGGGCCAAGGCCGCCAACACCACCAGACAGACGATGCACCACATATACCGATAGCGGTGTTGATAAAGATAGCCCCACAGACGTTGCATACGTTCCGTTCAGTTCACTGGGGCGCTGCTATCACCCTTGCATCCCTTCCCTCAACACCACTGGCGACCCGCATCACCAGCCCCACCGTGGCCCACCATACCAGCCCAACTTCCGCGTCCCCCCAGTTATACTGGGTCAAGCCGCCGATCAGAAAACCGACCAGACCGAGCCAGCCGCCCAAAACCAGGCTTTTCAGCGGCTCGGTCCGTTGTCTCGCATAGGCGCGCCAGCCTGTCATGATAATTGAGCCAACCAGGAAGAGAAAGGCCGTCAGGCCAAGCAGGCCAGCATCTACCCCCATCTGGAGGAAATTATTGTGGGCGTGGGCATCGGTGTCCGCGTGGGGATAGCGCTGATAAAACGCCTCCCGAAACTGCTTATAATTCCCAAACCCCCAGCCGGTCAGGGGGCGCTCTTTGATCATATCCATATTGGCCAGCCAGATCTGACTCCGGCCGATATTGGCCTCAACGTCAAAGATCGACAGCCCCCGTTCGCGCACCCCCGGCCCGGCACTGACAAAAAGCAGACCGCATACGACCACTCCCCCCACCACGGCCAGCCCAGCGCGGCGGCCCTGGACCAAGCCATATACCACCAGCACCACGCCATAGGCGACCCAGACCCCGCGCGTGAGGGAGAAAAATAAGGCAAACAGCATCAGCACCCACCCGCTGACCAGCAGCAGGCGGTGCGTTTTTGATAGCCCAGGAGCCAATCCCCAGGCGGTAACGAGGCACAGCGGAAAGAGCAGCGCATGGGCATAGGTCATCCCGGACGGATGGAGCCCTTTCACCCGATAGCCCTCCTGGCGGCCAAACCAGAACAGATCGAGGTTGGACTCCTTGCCGACCAGGGTCTTGGCCAGATCCACCCCGGTAAAGTGCTGCACAATGCTGTAGGCGGCCACCGCTCCGGCTATCCAGACCGCCACCGCCAGCAGTTTTTCGACTTCCTGTTCACTGCGGACGAGCACAAAGACGGCGAGACAACTGCCCATGAGCCACATTTTCCGATAGCCGATGAAGGATTGAAGCGGGTCGGGGCTCAGAACGGTTGAGACCAGGAGGGCACTAAAAAAGACGAGAAAGGGCCGCCACAGCGGGATGCGAGGCAGCTGCCGGGTCCGCCACAGCGTCAAACTGAGGAAGGCCAATAAACAGCCCAGCGCGGTTTGCTGAAAGGCAATGGGCAGATTCCAGGTGGCAAAGAACAGGACAAGCAGGCCGACCCGCAAAGAGTCCTCCCACTGCTGGCCTGGTATCAGAGCCGCCCCCAGCCGCATGCTATACGCCTCGCCTGGTCAGGATAACCTTGACCGTCTCGGTCAAGACCCGGACATCCAGCCACAACGAATAATTATAGATATAGGCCAAGTCGTACTTCAGCTTATACTCGGGTGTGGTGTGATATTCGCCGTTGACCTGGGCCAGGCCGGTCAGACCCGGTTTGACCTGAAGCCGTTCCGCATAACCCGGGATCGTCTGTTGAAACTCAGCCACAAACTCGGGCCGCTCCGGGCGGGGGCCAACCAGACTCATGGAGCCATTGAGGACGTTGAACAGCTGTGGGATTTCATCAATGCGGGTCGCGCGCAGCAGGCGACCAACCGGCGTCACCCGGCTATCGTCCGAACGGGCCAGCACCGGACCGGTGCGGGCCTCGGCCTCGTTGACCATCGTGCGCAGTTTATACAGGGTGAACTCTTTTCCATGCCGCCCCACCCGACGCTGGCGGTACAGCATCGGTCCTGACGACGAGAGCTTGACCAAGCCGGCCGCCACCCCCACCAGCGGCAAACACAGCACCAGCAAGACGCCGGCCAGCAGACGGTCGCTGACACTTTTCACCACAAAGGCCATTTCTTCGCGCGGATTTTTCAGCACTTCGACCAGGGGCACATCGTGCAGACGCACAGACGACACCCGGCCCACCAGGATATCATACACGGAGGGGACCACGAGGACACGCGGCCTCTCGGACGCCATATGGCCGCTGGGCAGATTCAACAGCCGATCAACAAAGGTATCTTTCCAACTGGCAGACGACAGGAGAATCACCTCATCAATCTCGACCTGTTCAAGGACCTGGGACAGACTGTCTATGCTGCCCAGCCACGGGATATCCTCCGTTTCTTGTGTCGGACAGATGGCCGCTTCCAGCCCGATGGCGCCCACGACCTCAAGGCTGGGAGACGGGTGCAGGTCCGTCAGGCTGGAGAGAAACATACGCACATCCTGCGCCATGCCGATCAAGAGGACGCGCACCGGGCTGGAGTGGCCGAGGCGATGGCTGGCCCAGAGCCGGACGCCAATAATGCCAAGGGTATTCAACAGCCAAAAGACCACCAGGACCGAGCGCGGGAAGGACAGATCGCCCCGAAAAAAATACCAGGCCGCGGTCGCCAGCAGTTGGAGGCCCAGGGCGGTCGCCACCCGTGTTGCCAGCCGGGCTCGCTGGGTCAAGGCCGGCTGGTCGTATAAGCCGAAGAAATACAGCCCGGCAACCTGTGTCCCTAAGAGCAAGAGCAAAGGATGGCCTACCTCGGTGAAGCGCGAAGCCGGCAGGAAATCTGCGGTCAGGGGAAAGGACAGATAGACGCGCAGGGAAAAAGCAATCCCATACGCAATGCCGGCCCACAGCAGGTCGGCCACCATCAGCCCGAGGACGGCCTGGCCACTTCTTCGGCCTGACCGTCTTCGGGTGGCGCGCGTCCGTCCTGGTGTTGCGGGCGGAAGTCCGGGTTTCACAATAGGTCGCGCTCCCTCGGGGTGTTCGGCAATCGTGCGTACAGCACCCGACGGGAGACTATATAGCGATGCTTCCAGAAGTAGTAGGCAAGGCCACGCAGATGTTTCCAGCCAAGGCGCGAGAATACGGACCGGGCGATGCGTTGCTCGGCATGGGTCACCACCGCGGCCGGCTGGTAGACCACCTGCCAACCCGCCTGATACAGACGCAGGCACAGATCAACATCTTCCGGGCCGTAAAAAATGCGCTCATCCAGCAAGCCGACCTCATCCAGCGCCCGCCGGCGGATGAGCTGGCAGGCACCAATCACATAGTCTACCGGCCGCAGCGTATCGTGCGCCCAGTCTGCCAATTCGGCCCGCCGGGCGGCGCGGCGCGTGAGCGCCGACGGAAAACGACGCCCGAGTTTATCCAGCAGGGTTGGAAACAGGCGACACGACAGCCACAGCCGGCCCTCGGCATCCACGAGTTTGGGTCCACACAGGCCCACCTCCGGCTGGGAGTCAAGCACCTGAACGAGGTGGTCCACCGCGCTGGGATGCACAAGCGTATCGTCATCCAGGATAAGGAGGTATTCGCCGCGCGCGCGCCGAATGCCCTGATTGCGCGCCGGCGCAACCCCCCGGTTGGACGGATTCGCAATAATCTGGACGTGGGGAAAGCGAGAGCGCAGCACCGCCAGCGTCTGGTCCTGGGAGCCGTTATCGACCACAATTACCTCGTGACTGACCGTCAACCCCGCCGGCAGTGAGGTCAGACAGGCTTCAATCGCAGACGCGGAGTTCCAGGTCAGAATGACAACCGAGACTGTCATGAGTGTGACTCAGACTGCTCAGCCGGCCTTGATGAGGGCGACGCCTGAGACGCGGCCCCCCAGTGTTTGGTGGATGAAAAGGGGCGGTATAAGGTATAGAAACCCACCTGCTTGAGGCGTCTCCAGGCCCACAGTCGAGCCAGGCCACGGATACAGAGCGCCATCAGAGCGAGTCCGTATTCATGCCAGTGCAACCGTCGGACAAACTCGGCCCAGGGATATGTCGCCACCGGGCCGTTTGCCAGCAAGGCCGCGTGCTGGCGGCGAATCTGCATTTTCCCGCCCTCGGCCCGGACCCGCTCCGCAAAATAATCCCCCCACGTCTTGGGCAGGACGAAAAATACCTGGGCCGGCAGGGCTTTCCGCACCTGGGGTTTGCCAACCGCAACCGTCAGCCAAGCGTCTTCCAGCAGCAAGTCCTCCGGCATGGGTGCGCTCAGGGCATCTTTGCGTATCAAGAAGAGCCGCCCCCCGGCATTGCCAAAATTGAATCGATACGGCAGCGCGCCCATGCGACTCCAGATGCTGGCCTGCGCCTCCAGCATTGGGGTTTCACACGCCGCCACCAGCCGCACCTGTGGTTCTGCCTGCCAGTGGGCGTATAAATATCCAATGGCCTGCGGGTCAATGCGGACATCGGCGTCACAGAATAGTAGCAGGTCGCCACGCGCCCATTGCCACAAGGTGTTCATGGCTCTGGGTTTTCCTCGCCAATCAGCCAGCAGCACGCAACACGTCAATGCACCCGGCTCCTCAGCCCCCGGAGTGGACGCAGACTGTTGCTGCGTTTGCGCCTGCGCTGCGGAAGAGAGCACAATTTCCTGGAGCGATAGCGCATGACGCGCACAAAAATCCCGAACCGCCAACAGCGGCGGACAGGCCCTTCGACTCGGCTCAGGACAGGCCCGGGCCGGGCCGACCCCGTTAATGCAGATGAGCAGTTCTCGGACACAGCCAGCCGGCAGCCGCGGAGAAAGACTAGCCACAAACAGACTCTCCAGCGTACTGCCCAGGTCTGGTTCATCCGCCCGGCACGGAATGGTCAGGGAGAGCGTTTCGTCAATCATCGCAAGGAAGAAAGGATCGATAGTGCCAGGTGCATCGTTGTGCTTAATGTGACGTATCGGTCAACGGCTGGTGCTACGACATCGCAAAGTACCCTAGACCGCCTTCTTGACATTCAGACGGGCCTCTCCGTCTTCACTCGCCCTCCACTCCACAAGTTGTGCCGGGAGTGCTTCAACATCAATATATTGCGAGGCTCCTGAGAGCGTCAGCGCCACGAGACGATCCTGATTATCAAATTCTCCGAGCGCCTGCTCGGTGATGTCGAACGTCTCTTCTATCAGCGCGTTGGAGAACTCAACGTAGAGGATATCCCCGTCTGGGTAATACTGGAGCTTCATGTCTACCTCCTGCCTCAGGGCACAAGACGCTGATAGTGTTGTTCGAGCAAGGCGGCGTCTGCGCGAATTGATCTGACCGCGGGGAATGCCCGCGAGAGTCGGGCGACCAAATCTGGTTCGGTCAGAAAGCGGTTCATCTTGTGACGCAGATCATCGACATTGCGGGCCTGAAAGAGGAGGCCGTTCACTTCGTCTGTGACCCACTCGCGCATCCCGCCAAAATCGGCGGTAATCACCGGCGTGTGGGCCAGAAAGGCTTCCCGAATCACGAGCGGAGCATTTTCATACCAGATTGAAGGCACGATGACGACATCCACTTCAGCCAGAATGCGGCTGAGTTCATGCTGTTCGTAGCGGCCCATGCAGCGAATATGGGGAGAGTTGGCCAACTGGGCGCGGAAGCGTTTTTCGTCTGGATAGGGCGCATAGGCCGCTTCCCCGCCATAGATGCGGAGTTCTGCGTCTGGCAGGTGTTGAAAGGCGTCTACCAGGAGATGAACGCCTTTCACCGGGTCAACCACACCAATATACCCAAAGGTGAGGGGCCGCGGGCCCTTGTTTTTCCGAGGAACACGGGTTTTCGGAGCGGGCTGAATGGCGTCGGTTTGCAAGCCACACTCGTGAAACAGGATTTTCTCGTCCGGCACGCCAAACGCCACAAATTGGGCGCGCAGAAAACGCGACGGAGCCAAAAACAGCGACACCGATTCACACAGCGCCCGCATATGGGCCATCCGGGCCTGAATCTGTTGCTGCGCCGTCAGCGAGACGGCCTGAGCGCCGGCACGTTTCCCATACCACCGCCGGACCTGCTCTCTGAGCCAGGGTTGTCGGCTGAGCAGCGGTTTGAGCCAGTGATGAAGGGTCGAGATTTTCCGGTCAAGCACATGGTGAAAACACTGGGCGCAGCCGGTGTTGGTTTGGCCCGGACAGACCGATAAATCAGGTTTCAGAAACCGGCCACGTTGGCAGATGAGCCAGTAGTCATGCAGCGTCATGACCACCGGGATGTTCCGTCGGACCGCCTCCTGCACACAGGTTGTGGACAGATAAACCAGATGGTGGAAGTGGACGACATCCGGCTTGAAACGATCCAGCACTTCCCCAAAACGAGTCGCAATAGTGTCGTTCTGATAACTGTCGGCAAAGGTTGCGCTCTGTCGCAACGTGTTATTGATGCGCGTCAGCTCCACATCCGCAACCGTTGTCGTATCCAGTGCGTACTCCGGCTGCTGTGGATGCGCACGACGAGCGAAAACCGAGACCGCGTGCCCCTGTCGCGCCAATTCGGTTGCCAGAGTCGCGGCGTAGGTTTCCGTCCCGCCCAGGGACTCGGGGGGCACGCCGTTGACGACCTGGACAATACGCATTTCTTCCCTGTATCGCTCCTCCCGCCTTGAGGAAAGAACCCCTTCGACTCCCGTTCGTCCTTCGACTTTGCCCCTCCGGGGCTACGCTCAGGACGAACGGGAGTCGAAGGGAGGGCCAGAATCCCGGTTGAGAAAACAGCGGGGGTCAGTTATGGTCAGCGCGCCTCGACCTGGGCGGCGGTCACTTATCAACTCGACACTTGATATAAAATGAACTGATACCTTATAGAGATGAACTTTTGTTCAGAGAGAAGGGGAAGCATGGTGCCACAGCGCGAGTCTGCAAGTGAGGCTCATCGGTGCTCGCTGGGGGCATTTTCTCTTTTGCCCACGGCCCGCGATCCTCGTTTGTTTCGCAACGGTGGCACCGAGAGAAGGGAGGGGGAATGGAGTTTTGATCACTATACCAAGTCGGCCGTTACAATCGGGACCTATGTTCAACAACCACGTCAAGAAAAACCCAGACCTAGGAGGTAATACAATGAAGAGAATTCTCACCACCCTCGCTTCGATCTCCCTCGCGTTCGCCGTGCTGCTGTTACCCACATCGCAACTCCATGCTGATTCCGATGGGAACAGCCGTGTCTACTCAGGCCTAGAGTGTAAGTACATAGAGTATATTGTACAGAGATACAGGAGAGTCATGGATGAGCGCCTCCATGGAGGGGCAGCAGATGGGCGATGTCGTCTACCATACCCGGCTTGGAATCGGGAGTAGGATGATGATGAGGGACATAACAATGCCGGAGCTGGACACCATGTTTGTCGCCTGCCCACTCCCTTCTTTGGATAATGGAGACAAGGTAAACGTTGCCGTCGTAGATGCCACACAACATGGTCGGGTGACGTGTCACGTACAGACCTGCCGGGCAGGAATAGGACTTGGAGAGGTAGGAGAAGGGGCTTGCATGGATGGCTACGCCCAATCGACCGCACCTCTCCCATTGCCCGACGGCCAAATCCCATACACTCAGCATGATAACTATATCACCCAGAATGTTGACTGGCTCGAGATCTCGGCGATGAAGCCGGATTCCCAGAGGATGGAAGGCCGAGAAATCCCAGAGGCAGAGGGGATGAAAGGAATGTACAACTCCCATCTGCTCTGTGTACTCCCCGCAAGGGACACAGACCCGGAGGCCCCTGGCCTGCCGAGGTCCGTGGACCCGAACCCGATAGGGTACTATTACAGGCCGATGATGGCGTCGATGAAGGTATCTCGTACATCCAGTCGTACTACGTGGAATAGTCGTCAACAAGCAATTCCGGGACGGCTCTTCATTGGCCGTCCTGGATTGATGCCTCTCTCACCCGCCCCCGTTTTGCAATAGCTGCGGGGGCGGTTTTTTTCTGACCATACCGCCCCCATCAATTCCAACAGTCGGCACGAGTGAACAGGATATGCAGCCACTCATGCGCTTTCTGTTTAACCTTCGTCATGTCGGTGAGCCGCATGACGACGGGCAGCGGGGTATTGTCCTAGTCATTGATGAACGGACCGGGGTCGCTCCTGATGAGGTGCGCCGGCTCCTGCTGGTTTGGCAGGAGAGTCTGCGGGTTGAGGCGGTCTTGGTGCGTCCCACCCCCCTGGAACCGGGGGAACTGCTGAACGAAATGCCTGCTGCGTGCCGCCTGGTTGGCGTCATTACCGACCAAAAAGACTTTCTGGCGTCGGTTCAACACGAGTGCCAAGCACGGGGAGCCGCCTGTATTGATAGTGTGCCGCCTGGTCGCTCAGATGTCCGTGAAGCGGCCCTCTATCAGGAAGTGTCCCATCATGACTTTGAAATGGGCGGTGTTGATGAATGGTCTGGACAGCCCACCCGCTGGGCGCACCAGATGCTGCAACACCTCAGCCAAACAAACTGTGAACGACTCTTCCCGCGCTTTCTGCTGCCCTATATTCAGCGTTTTCAAGGGCCGGACAAGCGGCAGGTTGAAACGCTGGACATTGGCTGCGGCCCCATTTCCGTCCTGCGTTGGGGGGTCCTTCAGGGCGTGTTGCGTGTCACCGGCGTGGACCCCTTGCTCGATATGTATCGGATGATCTTGCAACGGCATGGCCTCGATGGCTTGCCGGCCATCGCCTGCCAGCGAGCGCTTAATATCTATGCAGAAGCATTGGCGTCAGTCCTCCCTCCAGAGAGCTTTGATATTGTTTTTACGCGCAATGCGATTGACCATGTTGAAGACCCGATAGCGGTTATCAGCCAGGCCGAGGCGTGCTTGCGGCCTGGTGGAATCCTGGTCCTTGATTTCCATACCAGAGAGGGCAGTCGGCAGGGCTGGGAACAACTCCATCAGTTTGATTTGTATTTGGATGAGACCAACCAGCTCGTGTGCCAGACTCAACAGGGCGCGTGTCGCCCGCTTGTCGCCGCTGGGCTTGGGTTGTTCGTGCGCCAGATTGTGGCCAAGACTGAAGACGTTACGGTTGTGATTCTCGAAAAAGGCGAGCCGAGTGAGGCCCTGGCCCCCCTGCCCCAAGCCTTGATGACGGAGTTCACACCCGGCGCGCACTGGGAAGAAGCGCCGCCCACGCCCTGGCAACGGATCGCAGAGGAACGTGACCTCGTAATACAGGAACAACAGACCTGGATTGAAGACCTGGAGCATGGGAAAGCGTGGCTGGAAGACCAAGTGCCGAAACAACAAGCCCGGATTGGCGAATTGGAGCATGGGAAAGCGTGGCTGGAAGACCAAGTGCGGAAGCAACGGGCCTGGATTGACACATTGGAAGCCCAAGTCCGGGAACAACAGGCTTGGATTGACGAATTGGAGCGGGGGAAAGCGTGGCTGGACGCGCAACGGACGATCTGGCAGACGCGGGCCGAGCATTGGCAAACCAGTTTTTGGGGACGGCTGGGGCTGCGTCTGAGAATGATCCACCCTGTTCAGGAAACCCCGCCAAAAGAGGAGCGTGATGATTGATCCCCTTTTGATGATGAAAGCTGGAGTGTGACTCATGCGTCTGTGGCGTCTCTTTGTCTTCATCACGATGGGGATTTTTTTCGCCTGTTCTCAGGACGATAGACTCACGATGGAGACGGACGCCGTTCCTCAACTCACGCGTATTTTTCCAGAGGGAGATGGCTCGACACAACGATTTACGGGCTGTATCCAGGCTTCGCCCTTGATGATTTCGTCACAGACAGAACCGTTGGTGTTCGTTGCGCTGTCCGACGGGCTGCTGGCTGGCGTGCATCCCAAGACTGGACGGCGCGTCTGGGAGATACGTCTCCCTGCGCCTGAGGGCTACCGGCCCTGGCTGCTGGGAACTCCGGTGCAGTTTCAAGACAAACTGGTCGTGGCCTATCAAATCCGTGCGCTCCGTTCGCATGAACGCATCAGCCATAGGGTGGCAGTCGTTGACCTGGAGCAGCGGCGGCTCGACCCGGCCTTTCCCATAGTGGAATTACAGGCCCACAAGACCAACAGCGAGGGGACGGGCATGGTCCGCTTCAACCCCGCCACTGCTCTCTCACGTTCCGCCCTGGCGCATGCTCCGGGAGGGGCGGACCACCTTGGCTATGCCTATGTGTCGTTTGGGAATTATCTGGATATTCAGCCCTGGCATGGGTGGGTCTTTGAGCTTGATTTAAGCGCTTGGCGGGGCGGAGGAGCGGAGGCGGCTATTTCGGGGGTGTTACTCACCACCCCCGAGGACACTTGTCAAAAGGCAGGCGCGCCAGGCTCCCGGTCTGCGATTTGTGGGGGCGGGGTATGGACTCCGGCCGGGCCACAGGTGTTCCCTGTGGGCAACGGCTTTGAGTTGATTATTCCGACCGGAAACGGTCAGCTTGATCTGCCCCGTCAGGACTATGCCAATACGCTGATGCGAGTCGGCCCCGGCCTCGCGTTTGAATCTGGCTGTGACGCGCAGCTCTGCGCCGGCTTCAACCCCAGCGCCCCGGCTGTGGCGTGTCTGGAATCCTGTAAAAATCTGTTCATTCCCCGCCTTCCCGCAGGAGAGGAACTCCGTCCGGCTTCGGGCGTGTGTGATGATAAAACATTCTGGGAGTGTATGACTTGGTTGGACTACGACCTTGGGGCAAACGCGCCGGTCAAGGTCGATATTCCCAATGGGCCGACCGTCTATGTGCAACCCGGCAAGGAGGGCAGCGTCTATCTCGTTGATGCTGAGCATATGGGGACCCTCTACGACCGAGAACAGGTGATTGCGGTCTGTGGAACGCCTGAAGACCCGTGCAAAACCGACTGGGCCGGGATGATTGTGACTCAACCGGCGCTGACGCAAGTCGATGAGGTGCCGGTGGTCATCATTCCAACCTTCATGCCTGATGCGACTCACCCGGCTGGTTTGGTGGCATTGAAAATCGTGCTCGTCAACGGGACGCCGCGCTTTGAACCGTTCTGGCAGGCACCGGATTTTTCTACCCAAGAGGCACGGGCGCGTTTTCGTTATCATCCGACCCGCGTCGTTATTGCGCCATTTGGAGAAGCCGGCGAAGAGTACGCCTGGGTTGGTGATACGAACTTTGCTCTGGGTATTCGGGTTCGGGATGGGCATATTGTCGTGCGGCAGGGGATGCTGGGCTGGAGGGCGCGCAACTCGCTGCCGCTTATTCATGACGACGTGCTGTACATACCGACCTGTAAGCACGACGATGGCCCCTCACTCCTTGAAGCCTACGCAATCGGCCAGTGAGGGGCGGGAATGGTGACAGACTGAGGGGAACGCCATGCAGGATGTGCGAGATAGCTATATTCGCCAAGTTGTGGCTGGCAAATCGTTTGCCGATGTTGGAGGACTGTGGGGGACGGTCAATGAGAAGGTCTCGGTTGCCCATGCGCACGGTGCCCATACGCTGACCATGATTGATGTTTCGCCGCTAGACAGCGAGCTGTGGGCGTTATTTGATGAGCGACGGCGCACGCTGCGGTTGCCGGCTGTTGAGTGTGTGAGTGCAGACATCCTGACCCTGGCCACAACCGACCCCCCTCCGCAGTTCGATGTCGTGCACTGCTCGGGGGTGCTGTATCACATGCCCGAACCCATGCAGTTTTTACGCGCCTTACGCGCGATCACTCGTGAGTCCCTGGTCCTCACCTCGGCAATCACCGCAACTCGGGTTGAAGGAGCCCAAGGGGTTCTTGAACTGCCGGCCGCGGCCATGCTGTGTGTTCCGGCTCTCCAGGGCCGTGAGCGTGAGATTGTCCGTGCGTATTGGCAGGGCATTGTCGGAGATGGGGCGTTCGGCATCACGCAGGAGATGACGGAATGGAGCTTTGAGGATTTCGGTCCCTGGTGGTGGCTGCCCACGGCTGAGGCGTTCAGGGCCATGTGTGAAGTGAGCGGGTTCCGCTATGAAGCCGGGGAGCCAAGTTGGAATGGCAATGCGTACACGTTGCGGCTATCGGTCCGGCGCTAGGGCACGACCAGCATTGGACGGTCTCTGCCTCCCGAAGGCCCCTACAGTAAGTTGAAGCGCCGCAGCACCGCGGCCACCGTCGGATTCTGCTGGCCGAGCGCCCGGAAGGCTTCCACTAGCACCTCCCCCCGCGACCGACTCTCCGCCACCTCTTCTGCCAGGCGGGCCATATTGGCTTCAAACGGCCGCGCAGCGGTCCGCCGGTCCCAGACCACCAGGCTGACGTTGACCACAAAGAGCGCCGCAAACGCGGCCAGAATACCGAGGATCAGCCGGGAATGCTCCTCAAAGCGGAGGTTCATATCATTCCGTAACTGCCGGTTCTGTTCCTGCATGTCTGCCCGCAGTTGAGCCATATCGGTCCGCAGTTGGGCCATATCCGCCCGTAACCCCGTCAGGCCCTCGTCCAGCCGGGTCTCCAACCGGGTCAGCCGCTCGGCAATCTCCCGGTCCGTCAAGGGCGGGGCAGGGATGACTGCGGCCACCGGTAGGGGCAAACTGAGGATGCTCCACAACAGGTACCCGACCACTATCCTGCGCATAGCGTTATCCAACAGGTTGAGATGCGGGAAGTCAAGCCATAACATGCCTGGCCTCAGGCGCCCCCGCTCCCAGCCTTCGGCCCCCCTCTCCCCTGGGGGGAGAGGGGGAAAGACGACTCCTCTCGGGTGGGGAGAAAGCCACCGCCGGGCGGCTCATTACGGGGCTTCCTGACCGAGTAGGCGACGTTTGAGACGATTTTTCAGAGATAACAGCCAGGGCCGGTCGGTCTTGAGGAGCGCGTTATAGAGCGACAACAACATCCGACGAGCCGAAAAATACAACGTAGTCCGCCACGAATGAGCAGACACGGCGTGGAGCTGGGCCGGTAGCCGGCTTGTGTCTGGTCCAGTGCTCTGCTCCCGTTCTTGCCAGAGCCAGTCCGTCACCGTCGTCAGCCGTAGATACTCCACGGCTTGCGTTGCACAGGCGCGACCCAGACCAAGCCCAGGGACGGGTTGGATTGCCGCTTGACGGCGCTGCCGGGCCGCTTTGTATGCCGCCAGCACCGTCTCGGTCATCCGCTCCAGCCGAAAGTGATCCTCAATACGTTGACGACCCTTTTGGCCCATGCGCTTGCGTTGCGCTGGCTCGTCCAACAATTGGGCCAGGGCCGTGGCATACTGCCGGGCTTCGTCTTCTTCCGACCCACGGTCAATCAGCACCCCGCATTCAGGCGTGACCAGCTCACGCTGTCCGCCCACATCAGCCCCCACAACCGGCACCCCGCAGGCCAACGCCTCGTACACCGACAGGGCGATGCCTTCCCATTCCGAAGGGAGAAAGAAAATGTCCGCCGCATTCAGCAGACCCCGAATTTCAGCATTCGGCAGTCCCCCAACAAGGCGAACCTGTCGCTCCAGCCTGTGCTTGCGGACAAAGGTCTTGAGCCAGTCAAAATCCGGCCCGTCACCCGCAACCACAAGCACAAAATCAGTCCGGTCCTGGGCAAGGCGAAGCCCTGTCTGCGCCAGGACTTTCGGTTGTTTTTGGGCGCATATCCGCCCAACACACACAATCAACGGCGTTGAGGTGTCAATATCGTAGCGCTGGCGGGTACGGCGGCCCCGCTCAGCGTCGGGCTGCCAGTAGTCAGCCTCGATATTCGTGTGGCAGACTTCAATGGTCGCCGGGTCTGCGCCCCGGCCTGCCATCCAGGCTTTCAGATGTTCCGACGAAACCAGGTTACGATCAAGCGTTTCCTGATAGGTGACCGACATCTGTGGATAGCCGCCATTCTTCCACTGCTCTTCCTCAATATGACAAAAATCGAGCAAGGGCAGCTTTGGAAAATGCGCCCGCAGATAGGGCAGGAGATGATAGCCAAATTCGCTGTGCGAGATGAGTACCGCATCCATCTCCCGGCTGTGGACCAACGAGCGCAAAAAGCGCGGATAATCGACAGGCCGCAGAAAATGGTTGAGCATAAAAATATCGGGGGTCAAGGCGGCAAACGGCGTGGTCCAGGGATGCTCACCGCTGAGGGTGGTCACAATCGTCACTTCCCAGCCGCGTTGGACGAGTTGGCCGAGCAGGTCCAGATTGAACTTGTCCGACCCGCCCATCGCCAGCCACGGGACTATGAGTAAGAGACGTGGCTTCTCTTTCGTCAGTCTGTTCTGCCACGGCAGCGTGTCAGAGACGGCTTCATAGGGCGCCGGTGGCGCGGCCTGGGGAGTGGGGAAATCATCCCAGAGCCGGGGGTAGCGCTGACGCAATTTTTTCCGAAAGGCGGCCTCCCGCTCTCCACCGTCCCACGTTTCCCAGCGTTCGCCGTGGTTCTCGCGCCGCCGATACCAGTCAAGATACTCCGGCAGCGTCGTGCCCCAATGGCCCTCATCGGCGCAGTGCAGCCAGAAGTCCCAGTCTTCCAGCCCGCCCCGAATCGTCTCGTCATAGCCGCCCACGGCGGTATGCACGCTGCGCCGGACCGCGCTGGTGATATCCACAAGGTTCTGTTCGAGAAAAACACCCCCATTGTGAAAGCCCTGCTGCCAGAGATATTCACGGGCGTCAAAGCCGACTGAGTAGCCCTTCACAAAGGCAAATTCGGGATACGACTCCAAAAACCACAGCCATTTTTCTATGGCGGTTGGCTCCAGCAGGTTATCACTGTCAAGCTGGACCACATACGGTGCCTGTGCCACGCCAAACGCGCGGTTGCGCGCCGCACTCGGTCCCTGATTGGTCGGCATATCAAGCACCCGAATCCGTGGGTCGTCCAGGCATCGATACGCATCCAGTACCGTCAGCGCCTCAGGCTGGGTTGAGCCGTCGTTGACAATCAGCCACTCCCACTGCTGGAACGACTGCCGCAGTACCGACCGGGCCGTCTCATGGAAAATCGGCCCGGTGTTATAAAAAGGTGTCACAATCGTCGCGGCTGGCGGGGCACTCGGATTAAGCGGACGATAGTCATACTGCGGACGTCGGTCTGAGGCCGGGGTATTGGTGTAATCAGGACTGTTCGGATCAATCATCGTGTTCCACTCTGGCCGGAATTTCCTGGACCGGCTTGACCAATTTCAGCCGGACGCCCAACTGGCCCCATACGCTCTCTTGCCAGTGACGGGTCTGCGCCTGCCAGTGAGCGGCCTGCTCTGCTCGCTGCTGGGCGATTCGCTCCCAATTGTCCCGTTGCCCTTCCAGCCACGCCTTGCCTGCTTCGAGTTGGGCAATCCAGCCCTTGAGCTCACGGATAAGATCGTTCTGGGTCGCAGCCACCTGCTGCCAGCTCGCTTGTTGCCCTTCCAGCCACGCCTTGCCGCGCTGGAGTTCCGCAGTCCATCGCCGCAGCCTGGTCAGCGCGTCGAACGCTTCTTCAAGGGCCGGGCCGGCGGCGGGCGGTCCCTGGTTACGGTACAGCCGAAGGGCACGGCGGGCGGCTGTGGTGAGTTCATTCACCCCGCGCTCAAATTGATAGGCGTGTGAAGCGTTGCCGCCGTGCCAACGATAGCGGACCAGGGGCTGCGCCAGAAAGCCGACTCGATACGTCAGACACAGCCTGAGCCACATGGCATAATCACAGGCAAAGCCGAGGTCCCAGTCAAATCCGCCCTGTTTGAGCAGGGCGCGGCGGCGGGCGAGGACGGTAGGCGCACATACCCGGTTGCCATTGAGGAGCAGGGTCCGAAAGTACTCCGGTCCATCCCACACCGTGTCTGTGGTCGTGTCCTCAATCCAGTCGGTAAACGCACTCGGCGCTGACCCATCAACCAGCGTTTCCACCGCAGAATGGACAAACCCGACGGTTTCATCCGCGCTCAGCAGGTGGACTTTACGCTCCAGGTTTTCGGGCAGCATCACATCGTCCTGGTGAAAAACGCACACGAGGTCTCCAGCGGCGAGTTCGAGACAGCGGTTCCAATTGGCCGGGATTCCCAGCCGCTCCGGATTGCGGTGTACCTGTATTCTCGGGTCGGAGAAAGACTGAACGATATCGAGCGTGGCGTCGGTCGAGCCGTCATCAACAACCAGGAGTTCAAAATCCTGATAGGTCTGGCCGAGCACGCTGTCCAGCGCCTCTTTGATAAATGCCGCGCCATTATACGTGGGCAAGCAGACGCTCACCGTGCGTGTCGATGTCAGTTTCGGCCTCCCCGCACCCGTTGAGGGCGGGCCGGGACGCGAGCTTTCTTCCACTGGCTTGTCCCTCCGCACGGCCTCATACACCGCTTCCATATCCTGAGCGTAGGCCTGCGGGTCTCGGATTGGCGTTGAGGCTGGCGTCAGCTGTTCACGCAACTGGGCATCGGTTCTCAGACGCTTCAGGCAACGCCGCAGGTCATCGGCATTCTCGGGTTCAAACAGTAGGCCGTTCACCCCATCCTGAATGACTGCGGGCAGGGCCCCACGCCTGGCGGCAATGACCGGCAGGCCAGCCTGAAGCGCCTCTCGCGCAACCAGCGAAAAGGTTTCCTCACAGATACTGGGAACAACCAGCACATCATGTTGAGCCAGAATCGGACTTAATTCGTCGTGGGCATAGGTTCCGCAAAAACGAATGGGCAGGTCTGACGCATCGGCCTGCAACTGGTCGGCATACGCCCGCCAGGCCTCCACGCGGCTCCCGTACAAGGAGACGGCGATACTCCCGGCCGGTAATTCCCGCGTTGCTTCAACCAGCAAATGCGGGCCTTTATGCGGCATGAGCACCCCAAGGTATAACACCCGCAGCGGTCCGAGCGGCTGGTCTTTGCGGTTTTCTGGCGATATCTGCCGGACGGGAACGATTCCAGGAGCAACAACGTGGAGATACGGTTCCACAAAAGGAAAAATCTCTTGCATCCGCTCAGCCAGGAATTGGGACGGAACAATGACCCGCCGCGGCATATGAAGGAGTTGTTCAAAATAGGCAAAACGCCGCCGGGCCTCATCCGCAGTTGTAACCGACTGTAGACAGGCAACACAGCGCTCACCCCGGTCCGGCCCTGGGCACAGCCGGAGGTGATTGTCGATCAAGTGGATACGGTAACAGGCAAAAAAGAAATCGTGCAGGCTGAGGACGACCGGGTAGCCGAGTTGAGCCGGGATTTGGAGCATACTCCCAGACAGATGCCCAACATGCTGAATATGCACGATGTCGGGCTGAATATCGGTCAAAACGCAGTGGAAGGCTTGGTTACTAAATGGATTATCATACTCCAGGCGGAAGTGTGAGACGTGGCTGAGATTATTCACAACCCGCACAATGTCCACCTTGTTTCCCGTATCCCCTTGTGGTTCGTCTCGTCGCAACGAGAATTCCTCACTCGTCGGGTCGGCCATCCGGGCGAAAACCGTCACCTCATGGCCCCGCTGGGCAAGCGCCTGGGATAACGTCGCGGTAACGATTTCCGCCCCACCCCGCTCTTGGGGAGGATAACCGTGGACAACCTGGAGAATACGCATGGACGAGTTTACTGTCGTTTAATACTCTCTTGCAGCGAGAGCCACTGGACAAGAGCCGGAGTCAGGGCGTTTTTCCGTTCCCCGAGCCAGACACCATATAACGCCGCAAGATGCCAGGCTAGGGCAAGCCCCCCCCAGCGCAGCCCGACGTGTAGCCGCCCTTGCTTTTTGTGCCAGCGCCAGAACGACAGGTCCCGACGGGCGGCTCGGCCGGCCAGCGGCAGCAGACTCCACGCAGACAGACGAGTAGCTGAATGCGCGTCGCTCAGCGCCTGGGCGTGGTCAAAATGCCGTCTGAAATTGGGCCAGGGACCATAACGGTGGGAATGATACACCACCGAGTCGGCACAATAGGCGGTCGTATAGCCGGCTTCCAGAACGCGCTGGGCCCAGCGTTGATCTTCACCAAACTCCACCTCGGGGAAGGGGTGCTGCTGCCACACGCGCCGGCGCAGGACAGAGCTGACATTGGAGAAAAAATACAAAGCGGCCGGGTTCTGGGCGTAGCCGGGGGCAGTGCGACTGTTCAGACAGGACTTCACCCGACCGGACAACTCGTCTTCCACGATCCGCCGCCACTCCATGGGATGACAGTCTGGGCGGGGCAGGTGGCGGCTATACGCCCCGGCAATGGACGGGTCGGCCTGTAAAGGGGCCAGCAGATTGCCCAGCCAGTCCGCATTGGCCGGCGTCGCGTCCTGGGTCAGAAACACCAGATAGTCGCCCTGGGCGTGGCGGGCAGCAAGGTTACGGGTGGTGCCGTGACCAAATTCCTGGGGCGGAATCTGGATGACATGCACTGCATGGGCCGCAAGAATCGGCAGGGTCTGGTCGCGGGAACCAGAATCCACCGCAATGATTTCAGCCAGGCGGAAGTTCCCCCGCTGGGCTCGGACGCACCGCAAGGTTTCAGCCAGATAACGCTGGCCGTTTTTTGTGACCAGGAGAACGGATACCCTCGGCACAGCGGGTTCCTGAATCGCACTCACGAGTACCCCCCTGTCGCTATTTAGAGATAATCGGCAAAAAATCCCCGGCAGCGCTCGAAGGCGTAGCGGCCAAACCAAAAGAGGCCGACTGCCCAGCAGACGCTGTACAGCAACGCGCCATCCAGGTTCAGGCTGCCTGACAGAATAAGTGAGCGGTAGGCGTCGGTAATCGCCACCATCGGGTTCAGGATAAACAGCAGGCCGATGGACTCCGGGATGAGACTGGCCGGATACAGAATCGGGGTCAGGAAAAACCACAGCGTAAACCCGGCGGTGGCAAGTTGTTCAACATCCCGAAAGAAGACATTGCCACAGGCCAGCAGCATACCCAGCCCAATTGCCAGGAGCAGGGCCAGACCGAAGGGCAGGCATAGCAACAGCCCGGCCCCGCCGATGAACGTCCCTTTCCACACCATCAGCCCGAGCAGGAACAGCAGGAACCCGACGCCCTGCACCAGAAAGCTGGCCAACACCACCGCGACGACCAGCAGTTCTGACGGAAACTGCAATTTTTTCACCATATTGGCATTGTTGGTGATGGTCGTCACCGAGCGCACGCAGGCCTCCTGAAACGCCAGCCACGGCCACAGGCCACAGAACACAAACTCGGTAAAACCATGTCCCCCCTCAATCTCGCCCACCCGGTAGATCATCGAGAACACCATGCTGTACAGACCTAATAGGATGGCCGGCTGGATCACCGACCACAGGCCACCCAGACTCGTGCCGGCGAAACGGGCGCCGACCTCACGCCGGACCATGCTAGCCAGCAGATAGCGATGGGTCGTCAGGCTGGTAAACATGCTTTTGTGTGGCTGACCACTCGCCACTCGCCAAAGGTGCACTAACGGGAAACCAGGAAGTCGCCAATGACGAGATGATCCATCTCCGTCTGTTGGAACATGGCAAGAGCCTCATACGGCGTATTCACAATGGGGTCCCCCTTCAAATTAAACGACGTGTTGAGCACCCCGTGAATTCCCGTCAGCTTCCCAAATTCGGTAATCAGCGTGTGATAACGCAGGTTGGCCTCGGCTGTCACGACCTGAGCGCGGGCCGTGGCATCGACGTGCATGGCAGCACTCAGGTCGCGCCGACCGACTGGGGTCGTTGGCAGCGCCATTGTCATATAGGGGGCGGATATGGACGTGGGGAAATAGCGCTCACGCTGCTCCACGACCACCGAAGGCCCAAAAGGACGCCAGTCTTCGCGGTGCTTGACCCGATTATTGACCCGATCCTTCATGGCCGGGTCAGCCGGGTTGGCCAGGATGGAGCGATTCCCCAAGGCGCGCGGCCCCATTTCCATGCGGCCCTGAAACCAGCCCAGGATATTCCCGTCGGCCAGCAACTCGGCCGCGCGGGTGGTCACATCCGAACAGGACTCATACGAGACACCCGTCTCCTCAAGCGCGGCTTTGATGTCCTGATTGCTCCATTCTGGACCAAAGTACGCGTGCGGCAGGGGATGCGGACGTTTGCCCGTTTCCCTGGCATACAGCGCAAAGGCCGCGCCAATGGCGCACCCCGGATCGTTGGCGGCCGGCGGGACATAGAGACGCTGCACCGCAGGGTGCGCCGCCAGTTCGCCGTTCATCTTGGCGTTCAATCCCACCCCACCGGCCAGACAGAAGTCGTGCCAGCCGGTCTGCTCGAACAGCACGTCAAACAAATGCGCGCTAATCCGTTCCGTCACCGCCTGGAGCGAGGCGGCAATATGCTCATCCGTGCCGTTGATGGGGTTTCTCCGATAGGCCCGCGGCGGCCCGAAAAAACGACTCAGCCCAACCGGCACCTCGGATAACCAGCCGACGACGGCCTGTGACCAGTAATCGTGCGGCCGGGTGACAAACCCGTCCCGGGTGGGGGTCACGATTTGATCGAATACCTCGGCGAACCGATCTTCGCCATACGAGGCCAGCCCCATGACGCTGCCCTCGCCGTCCAGAAAGGAAAAGCCCAGGAAGTGCGTGACCGCGGAGTAGAGCATACCCAGGGAGTGGGGCATCGGAATTTCGGCCAAGTGGCTAATCTGCGTCCCCTCGCCTTTTGCCAGGACCGCGGTGACGGCCTCTCCCCGCGCGTCCAGGGAGAGGATATTCGCTTGCTCAAACGGCGAGCACAGGAAGGCGGTTGCCAGATGGCAGTCGTGGTGGTCAAGCACGGCAAGCCGGACGCCGACGTTGCGGGCAAATGCCTCGACATACCTGCGGATCATTTGCAGGTTCGTGAAATAGTTGAGCATATCTTGTGGATAACGCTGGAAGTGCGAGTAGAACGGCTCGACCTTCCAGTCATCGCACAGGCTGCGAGAACAGTCGTAATAAAACGCCAGGGCGTCGATATCGCGGAAATCAAGTCCGGCGTGGCGGAGACAGAATTGGATTGCGTGGTGGGGGAATTTGCCGTGGGCGTGTTTTTGACGGATCAGGCGTTCCTCTTCGACATAGGCCACCAACTTCCCGTCCCGAACCAGGGCCGCGGACGCATCATGAAACAGCCCGGTCACACCGAGGACGATCATGCCTCCCCCTCCGCTACACGCTGGCTGCGGACCTCGTGGGCTATGGCGGCGGGGTCAATCAGAGCTGAGGATGAGAGCAGGCTCAGGAACAGCCGTGCGGCCTGGAATACCTGCGCTTCGGTCAGGGTCGTGGCAAACTCATCCTCAAGCGCGCGCAGAGAGGCGGCGCGTTGGGTCTGATCCAGGAAACATAGGTTCTCCTGCATGTGGTCTCTCCTCTTCATCACGTCCACCGATGCGGCAAACGGCACACGCCCAGCTCTCGGCTCTCACCCCGCACCGAGAAATCCTTTTCTATGGTATCAAACATGCGCAGGCCGGACGGGTCAAGCACATGGGTCCGAAAGGTGTAGTTGCCAGGCAGCAAGCTGAGACACACTTCGTAGCCAATCCGAAAGGTGTGGGCGTCCACGCGCTGGGGTTCGGCTTGGTCCATGTCGCTGAAGATGCCGTACACACCGAACGTATCGTGCCGGCGGACATGGCCGACGGCAAAGACCGGCGGCTGACCGTCGGGCACCTCAGCGATCATGTCGAGCCGAGCGGTCTCGCCGAGGTCAAAGACGTCCGTTTCCCGGTTGTCAGCGTCCAGCAGGCGGACTTGGCGTAATCGACTGGGCCGGGAGGCAGCGGCAACGGGCTGCTGCTCTGCCGGTTGTTCTTCTTGGGTCTCAAGCGCGCGCAGATAGTCCTCAAATGCCAGCGTCACCTCAGCCGCGCCGCCCCAGGCCCGGACCCGGCCGTGGTCAAGCCACAAGGCTTTCTGGCACAGCTTCTGGATGTGGTACATGCTGTGGGAGCAAAATAACAAGGTTTTTCCTTGGCCCAGAAAGGCTTCCATGCGGCGAATACACTTTTTCTGAAACGCCTCGTCGCCGACCGCCAGCACTTCGTCCGTAATCAGGATATCGGGTCGGATGGTGGTGGCGACGGCAAAGCCCAGGCGCATATACATGCCCGAGGAATAGGTTTTGACCGGCTGGTCAATGAAATCGGCCAGTTCGGCAAAAGCGATAATCTCCGGGATAAGCGCCTCAGTTTCCGCACCTTCCAGGCCCAGCATGGCCGCGGAAAAATAGACATTCTCCCGCCCGGTATATTCCGGGTGAAAGCCGGTGCCCAGTTCCAATAACGCACCGACCCGCCCAGCGACCTCGACCGTACCGCACGAGGGCCGGGTCACGCCGGAGATGAGCTTGAGCAGGGTGGATTTGCCCGAGCCGTTCCGCCCGATAATGCCGCATGATTGACCGGGTTCCAGGTGCAGATTCACGTCCTGCAAAGCCCAGAAGTCCTGGTGATAGCGGCGGGACGACACAAACAGTTCTTTGAGTCGGTCAAGCGGACGGGTGTACAGCTTATAGCATTTCCCCAGATGCTGTGTGCGGACATCCCAGTCTGACGACGGACTATTCATGACTCCCTCCCTGGCCTCGTCTGCATCACACGTCGGAGAGCCTATCCTGGGAGTGTCGAAGGGGGCTGGGGTGAGGGGGATAAAGGCAGAGCACGGCACAAGCGGCATTTACAACAGTTTCACGATGGCCGCGACCCCGGTCACAATGCCCAGCGCGACCAGCCATAACTGCTTGTATAACGCCTCGAAGCGCTCTGCCAGCCGGGTTTCCAGGCTGCCCACCTCCGCCCGCACGTCGCTGATGTCTGCTTTCAACTCGGTCCGCACGTCGCTGATTTCCGTCCGCACGTTGGCGATGTCGGTCTTCAGTTCGGCCTTGACTTCCGCAATGTCGGTCTTCAGTTCGGCCTTGACTGCTACCATGTCCGCAGCCACGGATGATTCCAGGCTCGCAAGGTCCGCTTTCAACTCCGTCTTTACGTCCGCGATTTCGGTCTTCAATTCGACCTTGACTTCCGCGATGTCCGCAGCCACGGATGATTCCAGGCTCGCAAGGTCCGCTTTCAACTCCGTCTTTACGTCCGCGATTTCGGTCTTCAATTCGACCTTGACTTCCGCGATGTCCGCAGCCACGGATGCTTCCAGACTCG
Organism: uncultured Binatia bacterium (SeqCode); assembly: GCA_965200355.1. Lineage (GTDB taxonomy): Bacteria > Desulfobacterota > Binatia > Bin18 > Bin18 > Bin18. Next base: position 3,757,472 of record OZ241351.1, read on the forward strand.
CAAGGTCCGCTTTCAACTCCGTCTTTACGTCCGCGATTTCGGTCCGCACGTCGGTGATGTCGGCCTTTAATTCGGTTTTTACGTCGGCGATTTCGGTCCGTACTTCCGCGATGTCCGCCTTCAACTCGGTTTTTGCTTCGGCCATGTCCGCGGCCACGGCCACTTCCAGGCCGGTGATGTCGGCTTTGGTGGCGACGCTCTCGGTGAAGGCTTCTCGAATGGTGTCGGTAATGGCTTCGGCTTGCGGGGAGGCGAAGCCGGCCGCGGTCAACGCCTTGGCGGCGTTGAGGGTGTCGAAGGTTGCACTTGCCATAGGGGGGTTAATAGCAACTCGGGGGGTGAAAGGCAAAACACCCTTCGACTTCGCTGACGCGACGCTCAGGGTGAACGGAATGGGAGGTAGGCGTTGACGCTACGCTCAGGGATTGTGGGAATGGGACGCGCCCTTGAGTTCCCCGAGGTCGCGATTGAGGACAATGAGGTTGTTGGTTAGCAATGCTTCCAGCCGCCCAATCCGAGTTTCGATTTTGCTATCGAGCTGCCACCACATGGCAGTGATCGTTCCGATGTTCAACACGAGGGCGAGGACAATCGCGACAATTTCTCTGAGGTGCATGTTAGCTAGTAGCTAGTGGCTAGTAGTGAGTAGTGAGTAAACAAAAAAAGACGGCAAGGGCCGTGACCCTTGCCGTCTTTTGTCTGAAGACCATGGAGTCTGAGCTATTGGCCCATCATGCTGTAGCCAGGGAAGTTCAGCCGAAAGTTGCCACCCTCCTGCGTGATATGGGTGAACACCATGCCGTCCGCTGGCATCCTGAATTGCAGTACACCACGTCCGGGACCTCCGGGACACATGGCAGTGAAATTGCCCAAAGCACCCATGCTGGGATCCATCCTGGTGAGATTGCCTGGGACGTGAATCTTAATGTCCATCGGGTTCCCGTCAATATCCATATCCCTCACCACCATCCCGTCATCACAGATAACAATGGCCTCAATCACGCGCCTTTGACTTGGCAGCGTGTCTTCGTTATCCCCACCATCTGCCAACCAGAGATTGATCGTAGACATGGACAGGGACAGGTCATCGGTATCGTACCGGGCGAACGCCGTGGCACCAGCGGGAATCAGGCCCTCCATGCTCACGGTCGGTACTTCCGTCGCAAAGAAGCCATCCCCACCAACGTCCTGGACAATAGTCCAGGCAGCGATCTCTGTGCTTGGATCGGCATCTGCATCTGCTTGGGCGGAAGCGATGGCCTGGTCTATGGTCCCTGTATCAACGAGGCCGGCGATGTCACTACCGTTGCCCCGGCCCACGGTGGCGATACTTTCGGCGGCGGCGTAGATGGCCTGAAGGGTTAAGGGACTTCCTCCGTACTCCCTTTGGATGATCCAGCTGAGGAAGGCTGCGTCGGAGACAGCCTTGGCTACCTGCATCCCAGTGGCTGCAGGAGCGGTACTGAGCGTGTCTAAAGAACCGGGGGGGTCCTCACTTTGGAGATTCTCGATGCGACTCATAAGGGGTCCCTGGCTGCTATGACCGGAGCCAAGGCTGGCGGCAAGGGCATTGGCATCGTTTATGATGGCATCAATGGCGACTATGAGACGATCAACGGCCTCAGCATTCGCAGTATCAGCCGCATCATCGGGGAGGGCGTCGCCGGCAGCCTTGGCGAGGGTGACGACGCGGTGAAGGTAGGTGTTAGTATCATCACCAATTGCAACGAAGTCATTCTGCATAGTGGGTGAGCAGGTCCTGAATTTATCGACTGCCATGATTTCCACATAGCCTGTTGCGGCGATATCACCATCGTCTACCGAGAGGTAGGCAGCCGTGTGGCTGCTCTGCATGGCCGTGCCTCCCTGGAGCACGACAAACCCGAATTGATTTTCTGACAGGCACAGCTCTCTCATTCCCATCATCTCGCCCGTGGCGTTGCGAGCCGTGACCTGGACGCGAAGGTGTTCCGTTTGTCGTGCATTCTCAGCGTCAGTGAGGGCTATTCTGGCGGCATCTATCTCTCCCTGCGTGCCGTTAGCCAAGCGGTCGTCCAAGTGATTCTGGGCCACCGCCGCCGCCGAATCCCTTTCAAGAGTCTCCACATCCAGTTGCGCCATATTCTGGATACCGATAATGGTCGCCGTCGTCCCTGCGGTCTCGTAGGCCGGCACCAATTTCATAATGGACGGGTCCCCTACTGTATAGCCCTGACCGTAGGCGATGCCCCCGGTCGAGAGGGTGAGGCCCACTACGGACGCGATCAAGCCCGCAAATAGTTTGTCTCTCTTCATCACGTGTCTCCTTTCTTCCTGAAACCTTCTCTTTTTTGTGTCTGTACTCCGTGTTGTGTTCTTCATGTTGTCCACCAAGTGTCGGGGTCTGTTTTCGTTGCTTCTCACCGATATGCCTCCTCCTTTACCCGGCTGCGCTCCGGGCCAGCCCGCACATCAATACTGCCTTTTGGTTTCCCTTGTGTGGCGCGATTGTTGGGCACCATAATGAATATCCTATATCCTGTCAAGCAAACGTTCAGCCGCACTCGGGAGTAGCCCGAGCGGAGTTTTTAGACCGGGCTTTGCGATACCACTGACGGTCGTCAAGCCGCACCCACTGGTCGGTGACTGCGGTGGCTAACGGCACGTCGGCCAAGCCGGGAATGGATACCTCAGATTGTAGATTGATCGTGACCACGGCTTCGTTTTCCTGTTCCTGAATAGTGTCGATGGTGTATGCCTTGTGGGTCAGTCTGGGCGACCGTGCCTGAATGTATTGCGTCAAGGTCAGCGCGCCGGTGTAGGCATAGGTTTCGTATTGATAGGCAGCGGCTTCATCTCCCTGAAGCCGGGCGTCCCAGAAGGCCGCCACTCGCTCGGTCAATGGCGCGGGCTGGCAGGCCCAGAGAGACACGGCCCAGGCCACTCCGGCCATGAGGGCCACGGTCCCGACGACTCGCCCCACTCGCCACCAACGTCCAAACAGCCTCATGCACCCCGTGCTCGCTTCCCATCCTGACATCCGAATCGTCTTGCCTGTGTTCGTGTCTCTCTTTTTGTTGTTGCGCTTTGTCGATGCCTGCCGCTTCCCTGGAACATCATGGTTTCGGCGGGTTGTCTGCGTGTTCTGTCACTATAGGGGATAGAGGGAAAAAGTGTCAAGAGGAAGCCCAGGGAAGGGGCATTTTACACCGAGGCACTACCCGACGCCGGGCGAGTCCGGGCGATCATCTCGCGTATCCCCTCGCCCATGCTCCGCAACGCTTCCCCCTGCTGCTGCAACGCAGCCATATTCTCCTGATGTTGTCGTTCACTGCTCTCATTGCTGCGCCGCAACGCTTCCCCCTGTTGCCGGAGCGCGTCCATATTCTCTTGATGTTGTCGTTCGCTGTTCTCACTGCTGCGCCGTAACGCTTCCCCCTGCTGCCGTAGCGCGTCCATATTCTCCTCGTGTTGCTGGTCACGATGCCGGGCGCTCTGGCGCATCAGCCACAGCCCCACGGCGATCAGAAGCGCCTGGAGGCCGCTCATACCAACCTGCACCCACTCCACCGTGAGCGATGCCTGTTGGAGCTCAAGCAGGGTCTGTTGAATCTCAAGGGTGGTCTGTTGAATCTCAAGCCCGGTCTGTTGAATCTCAAGCCCGGTCTGTTGAATCTGGAGCAACGCCTTTTGGATATCAAGCCCGGACCGTTGGATGTCAAGTGTTTCCTGTTGAACCGCAAGCGACGCTGCTTCGTACTCCGTCATGTCTAGCTCCTTGGCAATAGCCACGCGCGTGAGCGATCTTTCCCCCCTGTCAAGGGCGGTAGGGGGGGGTACACAGTAGCCGCGCGCGTAGGCGGTATCCACAGGGGGCGTCATTAGTGCAAACTCACTTCTTGTTGTCAAGCAGCCAAAACTCTCCCCTCCGAGGGGGGAGAGCGACCGGCCACAGCCCCTTCGACCTCGCTGACGCTCCACCCTAGGGCGTGCTGGCGGGTGGCGGCTGGTCGGCGGGCTGACGGGCGTCTTCAAGCATTTTGCGCAGCCGGTTGACACGCTGGGTAAATTCTTTTGTCACGGATTGTGCTTCGTCTCGGTCACGGATGACGTAGGGCGTAATCAGGACCATGAGTTCGGTCCGCTCCCGCTTGTCTTGTTCAACCCGAAACAGCCGGCCCAGAACCGGCACGTCCATCAGAAAGGGCACGCCGTTGCGTGAACGCTCAACCCGCTCGTCAATAATCCCCCCAATCAGCACTGACTCGCGGTTGCGTACCACCACTGTGGTTTCGGTTTCACGCGAAGTGAAGCTGGGCGAGCTGGTATCCCCGAACGACGTGACCCCCACATTGCTGACTTCCTGACGAATTTCCATATTGACCAGCCCCGCGGAATTGACCTGGGGCAGGATGGTCAGAATGGTCCCGGTGTCACGATACTGGATGCTGGAGACAATGTTGGCGGTGGCCAGGGTACTCTGTTGGGTTGAGGTGAGGATCGGCACTTCTTCGCCAATCAAGATATGGGCCTCACGATTATCTGCGGCAATCACATGCGGCGTCGCCAGGATATTGACCTTCGACTTGGTGTTGACGGCATTCAGCATGGCCAGGAAATGCTGCCGGTCGGTCACAAAGGAAAACAGGCCCCCGCCCCCGACGTTGACCCCGCGTTTCGCACCGGACTGGAGCAGCCCCTGGTTGGCAATGCTCAACACCCCCTCCTCGGAGGCACTCGCGCCAGCGCCATCACTTCCGGTGACGTTCCCGAAGCTGCCCTTGGCCAGGGCCCATTCAATGCCGAACTTGAGGTCGTCGTCCAGCGTCACCTCAGCAATAATCGCTTCAATCAGGACTTGGCGGGGCACGACGTCGAGCCTGACCAGCACATCCCGAATTTTGTCGTAATCGCGGGGGGTCGCCAGAATAATCAGGGAGTTCGAGATATCGTCGGCCACAATGCGGACGACTTCTTTGAAGAGCGGCGTCTCGTCTTCTGCCGGCTCAATCAGAATGCTGCTGGTCCCGCCCCCACGAGAGCCGCGCCCGCCAAGCCCGCCGCCACGTCCGAGGCCGGTCTCCGCGTCGCTGTCATTTCGGCTCGCACTGTCCCCGTCGTTCTGCCGGCTGCGGCCGCTACGGCCGCTGCGGCTCCCGCCCCCCCCGCCCCCGTATAAATTGCCCAGCACATTGGCGAGGTCGGCAGCCTTGGTATTCTCGACCGCGTACACGTGGACGGTGCGGCCGCCCCCGCTTTCCAAGGGCACGTCCAGGACTCTGATCCATTTTTCAATCTGACTGAACACCTCTTTGTTAAAGCCAAAGACCACAATCACGTTCAACCGGGGGAGCGGAATCACATACAGCCCGCGCTCTTCCATATTCTCTGGGGTGACGCCGTAGGGCTGGAGGATGCTGGCTAATTCCTCGCCCAGGTCTTCCGCATTGGCGTGTTCGATGCGGTACACCTGGGTGTGGAGGGCCCGAAACGTGTCCGTATCAAACGCGGCGATCAGGTCGCGGAGACGCCCGACATTTGAGGCCAGGTCAGTCAGGATGACCAGATTGCCGCGCGTGTAGGCCACCACATCGCCACCGGGCGAGATAAAGGGTTGCAGAATTTCCGTCATTTCGGTGGCCGCAATATGTTCGAGCTTGATCAGTTCAATCACGAACTCGTCCTGCGCGGACGCCGTGCGGCGCTGACCGCTTTCGCTCAGCAGGGGCACCTTGGTCTTGGCTTCGCCAACCGGGGCGATGTGGTAGAGGTCGCCGACCTTGACCGCGGCAATGCCATGAATGCGCAGGATTTGATGGAACAGCGGGAAGAGGTCCTGGCCGCGAATTTTGCCGGCCGTCCGAATGGTGACCGCGCCCTGCACCCGAGGGTCCACCGAGTAGTGAATGCACAGCCCGGCGGCCAAGCCTTGGATGACCTCTCGCACGTCAGCGCCCTCAAAATTCAGTTCAATCAGGTCATCCCCACCAACCGGGACGCATTCCGCTGCGCCGTTCTCGTCCCCGACGGTCAGCCCCGCTTCGTCAGACGGCCCGTCTTCGGCCTCCTGGGCGCGGCCTGGAGGCGGGCCACTCAACAGGAAAAAACACAGGAGGACGCCGACCCATCCCCTGCCCCGTCCCATTCCCACGGCATCTGTCCCCATAGATTGCTGACTTCCTCTCATGCTGCTGGCTCCGGTGGCTCTGGCTCCGGTGGCTCTGGCTCCGCGGCCTGTTGTTCGGCCTGACGCTCACGCGCGGCGCGCCGCCGGATTGTCCGCAGGCGGCGTTGCAATTGTCGGATATTGTCTCGAATCTGGGCCGGGTCATCGCTGTTCGCCTCAACCGCGGCCTGGTCCGCGGCCGGCTGCCGGGCCTGTTTTTTGACGGGCGCTTTCTTGGGGGCCAGCCGGGGCAGACTCTTGGCTTTGTTGCTGCTGAGCAGGGCCAGGGGCAAGGCCACCTCTCCCCCGCCATTCCCCAGGGTGAGGGTCGCCTCGGCCGCGGTCAGCCGGGTGAGGCGATACAGGTCGCCGACCGACTCTCCCTTCTGTACCCGCGTGACCTGATTCCCCTGTGAGGAGTCGGCCAGAAATGCCTCTTCCCGGCCTGGGGTCAGCAAGACGCCGACCAGGGTGAGATGCGAGGGCGGAGGCGGCGGCTCGGCGGCAACGGTTTGCTGGGCCACGGCCGGCCGCTTGCGGTCCGGCGAAAAAAGGTCCTTGTTGGTAATCTGCCGGGCCAAGCGCTGGCCAGTCTGGATGGAGCGCACCGGCAGGGCCGTAGCGGAGCGGTCATTTTTCTGGGCGCGCGCCGGCTCCGGCTGCACACCCGGCAGGGCCCGGCTCCAGGTATTGACCGTCTGCCAGACAATACCGAGGGCGATAACCGCCAGGATAGTATGAAAAAATCGCCGAATGCGCATATCCGCGCTCACTCTCCCTTGGCTATGGGTTCTTTCTTGGCGACTTGCAGGCCGGCTCCCCCCTGCGCGCTCGCCTGCATAATGCCTTCCACCTCAAGCGTAATGGTGAGAGGCGGGCGGGCGACCTGACGCCGGCGGCGTCGGCGGCGATTGGAGGTCCCGACATCCAAACGGGAGACCGACAGCAGCCAGTCCTCATATTCTACCCGAGCAAGAAAATCTGCAACCGCCGGCGTGTCCCCCCGAAACGTCATCTGCACCCTAGTCTTGCGTAGCGACCCGAGCGACCGCTCTCTCAGGACGCGGGTCGTGGCCAGGGTCAGCCCGCTGCGGTCGGCAAAGGTTTGCACCCGTTCCTGTAGCTGGGCCGCGGCCAGGGTCGGGGTTTCACCGGGGACGAGTTTGTCATAGACCGCGGCAAACTGTTTCTCCAGAACGCGCATCCGCCGTTGGACTTCGGCGGCGCGGTCCCGTTGCCGCTGCATTTTTGCCAGCCGCTGCACGTCGCGTTGAATGGTCTCTTCAAGCTGGGTGGTATAGGCCAGATAGGGGGCAATCAGGCCATAGCGCAGGCCAACCAGAATCAGCGCGCCGCAGGCCAGACCGGCCAGGACCCGCTCTCGGGCAGAGAGGCGCTGCCAGGCTTTCCGCAGGGTGTCTAGCCGCATGGGTTCACCCGCGCGCCCAGGGTAAAGGTTTCGCCCCGGCTGGTAGTCTGAAAAGGCGCTTTGGGCGCAACGTCTTGCAGGCAGGGCGAGGCTTCCAGGGTCCCCACCAGGTCTGAGGCCGAGCCGCTCTTGGCCACACCCCCCAGTTCGACCTGGCCATTCTTGAATTGGAGAGTCGTCAGATAGACCTCTTGGGGAATGCGCTCAGACATATCGGTGAGGAGCGGGGTTAATCTGAGGCGGGTCTCAGCCCGCAGGGTTTGGAGTTGGGCCTGGAGACGGTAGACCGCCTCTTCATCATCCTGGACCTGACGCACGGCTGGAGCCAGGGCGTGAATCTGGTCCTGGACGTAACTGAGCGCGCGGCGGTCCTGAATCACCACCGACGCGGCCCAGACCAGGCTCAGCACCACCAGACAGCCGGCAAACACCAGGGTCAGAGCAGACAGCAGCTTTTCTCGGTGCGCCCGGCTTGCCGCCGGCAGGACATTGACCTGCTCGCCCTCGCCTACGGCCTGGAGGGCCGCCCCAATGGCGGAGCAGGTCACAACGGCCAACGCCTCGTCCGAGGCAACAACCGGAAACTGCTCTTGGGCGGCATGCGCCAAGTCTCGTTCCGGCTCCACGCTCACGGGCAGCGTCCCGGGCTCGGCCCAGATAAAAACCGGGACGGTGTCCGGCACCCTGCCAGGGAAATTCCGGGCAATACTGCGGACGAGCGTATTGGTCCAGGTGTCGGCCTCGGCAACGCGGGCAATCGGGACGGTGTGGCTGGCCACTAACTGCCGCTCGTGCAGGAAGTTCAGTTCGAGATGCCCGTCTTCCTGGGCGGCCAGGACCCACTGCTGCTCGGCCGGACAACAGGCGAGCAGGGTGGTGGCCTGGGCGGCACTGCTCAGGGTGACACTCTGTGGACGCAGCTTCTGGTCAATCAGGAGGTTGACCAGGGGGTCAACGCTTTGGCGGGGCACACAAAAAATAACGAGACCGAGCCGCCGCTCTTCCCCACCCGTTTCCGTCGTGACGTAATCATAATAGATGTCTTCCTCACGCAAGGGCAGCAGGCGCTCAACCTCATAGCGGACGACCTGCTCCAGCGAGCCCCGCGCGGCTTCCGGCACGACGAGTCGGCTCACACTCGCCTCTTTCCGGGGCAGGCACAGCACCGTCTGGTCGGGCAGGGTTTCGATGTCTGCCAGAAAGTCTGCCAAGGCGCGCCGGATAGCGGGCAGATGGTCCTCGGTAATGTCCGGCAAGGGGACGGTGCGCGCTGTTTTCAGCCCAACCTGAAAGAAGCGCTTGGTACTGTGCACAAAGCTCACCGCGTGCGGCCCAACGGCGATGCCGAGGCCGTCACAATAGTCCACCGTGGCGAGGCGCTGTACGCTCGGCGGGAGATTCATCCCTCCCTCCTCTCGGTACGCCGTTTATTCGGAACTGAGAATATCGGCATCCACATTCGCGCCCCCGCTCGTGCCGTCCGCACCGTAGGAGAGCACCTCGAAGGCTTTTCCGGTGCGGCGATACACATAATCACGGTCCCACGGGTCCTTGGGCACCTGCTTTCTGAGATAGGGACCATCCCAGCGGTCCACGCCGGACGGGGCTTGGCGTAATACCGTCAACCCTTCCTCTTCGGTCGGATAGCGGCCAACGTCCAGTTTGAACATCTCCAGCGCGCTGGCAAGATTCTCGATCTGCATCCGCGCGGCCTGCGGCTTGGCCTTTTCGGCCCGGCCCATGACATTTGGTCCGACCAGGGCGACCAGCAAACCGATAATGACCATCACGACCAGTAGCTCAATGAGCGTAAAACCGGCCTGGTCGGACCCTGTTTTTTTCTGGTGTTGCATCTGCCACTTCCTTTCTGCCCGTTTTTTCTCCCTGTTTAGAGGGGCATGTCGTTTATACTGAAGATCCCAATCAACATAGCAATCACCACAAAGCCGATAATCAGCCCCATCATCAACAACAGGACGGGTTCGACCAGCGAGGTCAGCCGCTTGATCTGCCGTTGCGTCTCGTGCTCAAAGTAATCGGCCACCTGTTTCAGCATATCATCCAGCCGGCCGGTTTCCTCGCCCACCCCGATCATTTGCAGGGCCAGCGGCGGAAATGCGCCGGTTCGTCCGAGCGGGGCGGCCAGCCCCTGCCCTTCCCGAACACCGGCCCGGACTTCCCTGATGGCCTGGCGGATCACGCTGTTCTCAACAACGGCCTCCACAATTTCCAGCCCCTGGAGCAGCGGCACGCCACTGCTGAGCAGGGTGCTTAAGGTGCGGGAAAAACGGCCCACTTCGCGCTTTTGGAGCAGGGGACCGAAGAGGGCCAGCCGCAGGCAGAAGCCGTCCCAGGCCAGGCGGCCCTGGGGGGTGGCCACATAGCGCTGCCAGCCAAACACGCCGCCGACCCCGGCCAGGAGGAACCCCCACCAGTAAGAACGCAACACCTCGCTGGTCGTCAGCATGAACCGGGTTGACGCCGGGAGAGCTTGGCCGCTGTCGGCAAACAAGCCGGCAAAGCGCGGCAGAATAAAGATGAACATAAAGACAATCGCCCCAGCGCCAAACAGGACGAGCAGGACGGGATAGGTCAGCGCCGACTTCACCTCCTCCTGGACCTCCTGGGCGCGCTCAAGATATTCCGTCAGGCGTTGCAGCGCGGTCTCCAGAAAGCCACCAACTTCTCCGGCCCGGACCATATTCAGATATAAGGGCGGAAAGATGGCGGGATACTGGGCGAGGGCATCGGCCAGCGATTTGCCCTGCTGCACGGTCTTCAGCACATCGGCCACCACCCGGCTGAGGGACGGTTTTGAGGCCAGCACGACCAGGGCCGACAGCGCCCGGTCCAAGGGCAGCCCCGCCGCCAGCATGGTGGCCAGCTCACGGGTCAGGAGCAGCACGTCACGCTGCGCGATACGGTCGCGCCAGGGCAGGGCCGGCAGAGACCACTGCCAAGTGCGGGCGGGTTTTGCTTCCCGGCCGCGCGGGAGCGCGACATTGAGGGGGATATAGCCCTGGGTATGGAGCCAGGCCACGACCGCACGTTCCTCTTCGGCTTCTCTGACGCCTTCGATCAGCTGTCCTTGCGGTGTGGTTGCCTGGTATTGGAACTGCGGCATGATGCGCTTTGAGGGTCAGTTGGGTTTGCTGAGCCGGCGGGATTAGCGATAGCGTGGCAGAATATGGGTGCCAAAGAGTTCGAGTTGTTTTCTCAGCTCGGCCCGGGGGAGCAGTCCCTGGTCAAACAGCCAGGCAAACCATTCCGGGTTGGCGGCATCGGCCAAGTATCTGTATGCCGCGCACCACGTCGTCCACCGGCCCGGCATACAGATACTTGGCCCGTATCAGACGCTCAACCGTCCATTCCTGGGAAGGTAGACGCTGCTCCCCGCTCGGGTGTTCGAGTTCATCATCAGGAAAGCGAAATGCCTCCCAGAAACCAAAATAGCCCCAGAAGCGTTTATATCCTACCCCCACCATGCCCTCTTCCGCCAGACGGACGGCCTGGGGCACGGTATCGGCAAAATATATTTGGCGCAGGACCCCGATGTTCGCCCCCAACGGCAACCAGCGTCCAGCCCGGCCGGCCTCTTCGGCGTAGATTTGGGCGAGCTGGCGGAGCTGTTCGTGCCGCGACAGGAGAATCATGGGAATGACCCCCTCTCTGGCGCACCAGCGGATGGTGGACTCGCTGACCGAGAACGCCTGAAACAGCGGGGGATGGGGTTTTTGGTAGGACTTGGGCACGACGGTGAGGCGGTGGACATTGCCCTGACTGTCCAGATCTCCGGGCGTGCCGGTCTCATACGGGTAGGGGTATTCATAGAATTCCCCCTGAAAGCGAAACGGCTCGTCCGACCAGGCCAGCTTGAGAATATGGTAGACCTCTTCAAAGGCCCGCCGATTGGTCTCATCCAGGCTGGATTGGTCGCTCGTCGTCGCGGAAATATGGACCTTCTGCGCCATCTGGTTCAGCCAGCGCTGCTGGTAGCCGCGGGCAAAGCCGACAAAAGAACGCCCCTGGGTCAGTTGGTCCAGCCAAGCCGTTGTCACCGCCAGGCGCAGCGGGTCCCAACCGGGCAGGACATAGCCGATGGGGCCGACCTGTATCCGTTTGGTCTGCATGGCCACATATAAGAGAAACTCGGGCGGCGCACCCATCTCGAAGCCTTCGCTGTGCAGATGGTGCTCCGGGAAGGCCACCGCGTCAAAACCCAGCTCTTCGGCAAATTGGGCCAGATCGACGACCTCCTGAAACATGGCCTGCCAGCGCTCGGTATGAGCGGCAATCGGGCGTAGGGCCTGACGCTCCTCCAGCGTGGCCGGAATTGAGGGCAGTAAAAACAGCATGAACTTCATAGGGCATCCATCCGGGCCGCAGACGCTACGCCAGCCCACCGGCGATTGTATACGACTTCCGTCAGATGTGCATCCGCCGGGTAGTGTGATGACTCCGGCAAGCGCGCCCTTACGCCCGGTCCGGCACGTCGGTGCCCAGCTCTTCCAGCACCGCGGCACACAGCAGCGGGAAAAGAATTTCGTGGTGGCCCGTCAACTGAAAGCCGCGCCCACCCTGTTGGGTGGGGCGGTGAACGACGTTGACCGTTGGGCGATAGTGCCGGATGAAATCAAGGTCAACCGTGGTCAGTGTCCGCACCGGCTGGCCGAGATTCCTCGCCAGCGAGAGCGCTTTCAGAAACACTTCGGGAATGATGACCGCAGAGCCCAGATTGATGAACACCCCGCCCTCCAACTGGGCGACGACGGAAGTCAGCAGGTGGAAGTCGCGCAGGCTGCCTTCGCCGATAGCCCGACCGTCAACGCTGGGGTGCATATGAATAATATCCGTCCCGACCGCGACATGGACGCAGGCCGGCACCTCCAGCCGGGCACACGCGGCCAGCACACTCAATGAGGCATAGGGCAAGCGTTCCGCGAGGATACGGTCTCCCACGGCTCGACCAATCCCGACCCCCGGCCGTATCACTCCGGTCTGCATGGCGGTGTTCAGAAATTCCCCGGTTTCCTGCGCCATGCCGAACCGGCCCGTATCCAGACTGGCGGCCACATCCTCGGAGGTTGCTCCCTGATAGGCCAGTTCAAAGTCGTGGATAATGCCGGCCCCGTTGAGCGCAACCGCGGCAATAATACCGCGCTCCAGGAGGTCGATAATCAGCGGAGACAGGCCGACCTTGAGCGGGTGGGCCCCCATGCCGAGGACAACCGGCCGGCCGGACCGAACCGCGGCTGCAATGCGGCCGGCGACCTCGGCCAGGTCGGGAGCGGCCAGAATACGCGGGAGAGAGCGCAGGAACGCTCTCAGGCTGCCACCGACCTGCCACGGTGTCCCCAAGCCTTGCGCGGCAACCTTACTGCTGCGCTGACGGAGCGGATAGGTCGTGGCCTGCCTCGGATCGATAGGGGGGAATTTCATGATATTTTTGATTCTCCGGCGGCCCCGTAGAGGTTGCGATCAACCATTTCGCAGATCACATGGCCGATGAGAATATGCGTTTCCTGAATCCGCGGCGTCACGGTGGTGGCCGAGACACACAAACAATGATCGACCAGGGCGGCCAGCGCCCCGCCGCTTCCGCCCGTCAGTCCAATGGTCGGTATCCCGAGAGCGCGACAGCGCTCAAGGCCGCGCAGTACGTTTGCCGAGTTGCCGCTTGTCGAGAGGGCGATGGCGACATCATTGTCTTTGCCAAGCGCCTGGATTTGCTTAGCAAAAATATCGGCGGGACCGTAGTCGTTCGCAATCGAAGTCAAAGCGGAAGAGTCGGTTGTCAGGGCAATCGCCGGCAGCGGCGGACGCTCAATCAGATAGCGATTCACGAACTCGGCGGCCAAATGCTGCGCATCGGCAGCGCTGCCACCATTCCCGAACAGGAGGATTTTTCCACCCGCGCGCAGCGTCCGTATGACGGTGTTGGTTGCCGCGATCAAGGCACTGCTGTGCGTCCGCAGGAAGTCGGCTTTGGCCGCAATACTGGCCTGAAAAATCTGTGAGATTTCTTCCTTCATGGGTGAGGCCGCTGATTCTAAGCAGCCCCAGGGCGGGCGTCAAGCAAGAGACCGCTGCCGAGCGCGCAGGTGGCTTGACACGTCCTGCTCAGGTCGGTATTAGAGGCAACTAGAAAATTTCCCCGGTCTCAATGGCGGAGGGGCCACACCCGTTCCCATCCCGAACACGGCCGTTAAGCCCTCCAGCGCCGATGGTACTGCAGCGTTATGCTGTGGGAGAGTAGGACGAGGCCGGGGTTTTCTTTTCCCAGAGGGGCAGACGATATTCCTGAGCGGGCGTAATTCAGCGGTAGAATGCCAGCTTCCCAAGCTGGACGTCGCCGGTTCAAGTCCGGTCGCCCGCTTTTTCATTCCAATGAGCCAACCCACCGCCCGCCACGTTGGCGGGTGGCCTTCCTTCAATTGCATCAGGTGAGCGGTTATGCGGACAGTCAGATGCCCCCTGTGTCGTCAGGAAACGACTTGGCCGGACAATATCTACCGCCCTTTTTGTTCGGAGCGCTGTCGGACGCTGGACCGTGGGGCGTGGGCGAGTGAGACCTATCGCCTGCCTGGCGAGCCGACCGACCCGACATCCGCAGAGGACGAGGCGACTGAGCCGCCCAAAATTTAAGACCGCCGCGTGTCAGGCATGGCGATTCATCCAACAGCCATTATTGCCCCGCAGGCCGACCTTGACCCCAGCGTTGATATTGGTCCCTATGTCGTGATTGACGGCGCGGTCCGGGTTGGACGCGGAACGCGGATTCTGGCCCATGCTGTCCTGACCGGCTGTACTGAGATTGGCGAGGACAATGAAATCCATATGGGGGCGGTCATTGGCCACGTTCCGCAAGACGTGTCGTACTCGGGCGCAAAAAGCTTTCTCAGCATCGGGCACCGCAACATCATCCGCGAGCACAGTCAAATTCACCGGGGAACACAGCCCGAGAGCGCAACCATTATCGGCAACGACAATTATCTCATGCAGCACGCCCATGTCGCGCATAATTGCCGGCTGGGCAATCACACCATCATTGCCGGCGGCGCACTCCTGGCCGGTCATGTCGAAGTCGCAGACCGGGCCTTTGTGTCGGGCAACTGTGTCGTGCATCAGTTTGTCAAAATTGGCACCCTGGCCCTGCTGCGGGGACTGTCCCGGACCAGCCGGGATGTCCCGCCCTTTTGTATTATGGACGGCACCCATACCGTGCGCGGCTTAAATATCGTCGGCCTGCGGCGGGCCGGTTTCAGTCGGGAGCGGATTGCCGCCCTCAGGCGGGCGTTTGCGTTCCTGTTCCGCCGGCGAGGCAATATGCGCCACAAGGTTGAACGCCTGTCAGCGGCCGACCCGTCTCACGATGTCCAAGCCTTGCTCGATTTTATCCACAAATCGGAGCGGGGGGTGTGTTTTGGTCCGCGGCGTGGGGGCCGAGATGAGGAGGAGTGACAAGGCGGCGACCGGATTCGAACCGGTGAATGGAGGTTTTGCAGACCTCTCCCTTAGCCACTTGGGTACGCCGCCGCGTCGGGGCTGCTTGTCAGCCGGGTCTGTCAATCTACCCCGCCCCTCACCTGCTTGCAACACCCTTTTCTTATGGCCACCAGCATGAAGGCACGGAAAAACACCTCCCGTGCGGCGACCGTTCACGCCACAGCAACCGCCCCTCTTTGGTCGCTGCTGAAGTTCTGATAGCACTGCGCTCATGATTGAACGTTACACCCGTCCGGCTCTGCGTCAGATATGGTCGGAGGAGAACAAATTTTCCACCTGGCTGGAAGTCGAACTGCTGGCCTGTGAGGCATTGGCCGAGCGCGGCGACATCCCGGCGGAGGTGATTCCGCGGCTGAGACAACGCGCCCGGCTTGATATTGGCCGTATGCAGGCCATCGAAGCCGAGGTCAAGCACGATGTGGTCGCCTTTGTCACCGCAGTGGCCGAGAGTGTCGGCGCAGAGGGGCGCTATCTGCATCTCGGCCTGACCTCATCGGATGTGATTGATACCGGCTTTGCCGTGCAGCTGTGCGCCGCAACCGATGTGCTCCTGGCCGACCTGGACGCCCTGCTCAACGTGCTTCAGCGCCGGGCCCAGGAACATCACAACACGGTCATGATCGGCCGTAGCCACGGTGTTCATGCCGAGCCGATTACCTTCGGGCTGAAAGTTACCCACTGGTTCGCCGAGATGGAGCGCAATAAGACCCGCCTGACGCACGCCCGCGCCGAGATTGCGGTCGGCAAAATCTCGGGCGCGGTTGGCACCTATGCCAATATCGACCCCGCGGTCGAAGCCGCGGTGTGCGCGCGCTTGGGGCTCGTGCCGGAAACCATCGCCACCCAGGTGGTCCCGCGCGACCGCCATGCCTCCTTTTTCTCGACCCTGGCCGTGATAGGCAGCTCGCTGGACCGGATTGCGACCGAGCTGCGTCATCTGCAACGGACCGAAGTCTTTGAGGTTCAGGAGCCGTTTACCCCCGGCCAGAAGGGCTCGTCGGCCATGCCGCACAAGCGCAATCCGTGGCAGTTGGAAAACGTGAGTGGTCTGGCGCGCCTGCTGCGCGGTTATGCGCTCTCAGCCCTGGAGAACGTTCCCCTGTGGCATGAGCGGGATATCAGCCATTCCTCGGTCGAACGGGTAATCGGCCCGGACGCGACCACGCTGCTCGATTTTATGCTGGCCCGGTTGACGACGCTGGTAGACCGGCTGGTCGTGCATCCCGAGCGGATGCAGGCCAATATGGCCGTGCTCGGGGAAGCGATTTATTCCGAACATCTGCTCCTGGCCCTGGTCCGCAAAGGCATTGCCCGTGAAGAGGCCTATCGCTGGGTTCAGCGCAACGCCATGAAGGTCTGGGAGCAGCGGGCCTCTTTTGCTGCCGAGGTGCGCCGGGACCCGGATATCAGCCGGCTGTTAGCGCCGGCGGAAATCGACCAACTCTTTGACGCTCGCCACGCGTTGCGGCATACGGACCATATCTTCGAGCGCGTATTTGCACGGACAGAGTGAGGCGGAGTATGCTGGCCAAAGTCTACATCACCCCGAAAAAAGCGATCCTTGACCCGCAAGGGACCGCCATTGCGCATTCCCTGCACGCCCTGGACTACGCAGAAGTCAGCGGGGTGCGCATGGGTAAATATCTGGAAGTCCAGTTGACGGGCGTGTCAAAGCCGCACGCCACACAGCGGGTCGAAGAAATGTGTCAACGCTTATTGGCCAACCGCATCATTGAAGACTTTCGCTTTGAGATTGTCGAGGAGTAATACCGCGTGAAGTGGGGCGTCATCACCTTCCCCGGCTCAAACGACGACCGGGATTCCGTCGCCTGCCTGAAGAGTGTCCTCGGGCAGGAGGCGGTCTCATTGTGGCATAAAGACCAGGACCTGCACGGGGTCGAGGCGGTTGTGCTGCCGGGCGGGTTTTCCTATGGCGACTATCTCCGCTGCGGAGCGGTCGCCCGCTTCTCGCCGGTCATGGCCAGCGTGCGGGCGTTTGCCCGAGCCGGCGGGCCGGTGCTGGGCATGTGCAACGGGTTTCAGATTCTGTGCGAGAGCGGGCTGCTGCCAGGGGCGCTGGTCCGCAACCGTTCGCTCGCATTTATCTGCGCCTGGGTTTCTGTCCGGGTGGAAACCACCCGGACCCGTTTTACCGCCCGGTGTACGGTAGGCGAGTGTCTGTCCCTGCCGATTAAACACGGTGAGGGCTGTTATGTGGCGGACCCGGCAACCCTCAAAGCCCTTCAGGATAACGATCAAATCGTCTTCCGCTATGTCAATCAGGCTGGTGAGGCCCTGGACGCGGCCAACCCGAATGGGTCGGTGCACAATATCGCCGGCGTGACCAACCCCAGCGGGAATGTGGTCGGCCTCATGCCTCATCCCGAACACGCGGTCGAAGCCCTGCTGGGGGGCGAAGACGGGCGCAAAATTTTTACCTCAGTCTTTGCGTAGTATTATGGCGTCCATAGCGGTTGATCTCCAGCTCGCTCACGACCACGGCCTGTCAAGCGACGAGTACGACCGCCTCATCCAGACCCTGGGGCGCGCGCCAACATTCGAGGAGTTGGGCGTGTTCTCCGTGATGTGGTCGGAGCACTGTAGCTATAAAAGTTCCCGGCACTTTCTCCGGCGGCTGCCAACAACCGGACCGTCCATCATGCAGGGACCGGGTGAGAATGCCGGTATTGTCGATATCGGCGACGGGCTGGCCGCGGTCTTTAAGATCGAAAGCCATAACCATCCGTCTTTTATTGAGCCCTATCACGGGGCCGCCACCGGGGTGGGCGGCATTCTCCGCGACGTCTTTACTATGGGTGCTCGCCCGGTCGCCTCGCTGAACTCACTCCGCTTCGGGGCGCTTGCGCATCCCCGCACCGCCCATCTGCTCAGGGGCGTGGTGGGAGGAATCGGCGGCTACGGGAATAGTGTGGGCGTGCCCACGGTCGGCGGCGAGGTCTCCTTCAACCCCGGCTATAACGGCAATATCCTGGTCAATGCCTTTACCTTGGGCATTGCCCCCACCGCGCGAATTTTTCGGGCGACTGCGGCCGGAGTGGGGAATCCGGTCATGTATGTGGGCGCCCGCACCGGTCGGGACGGTATTCACGGCGCGAGCCTGCTGGCCTCGCGGGAATTTGACGACAAATCCGAAGACCTCCGCCCGGCCGTCCAGGTGGGCGACCCGTTCACCGAGAACATCCTGATTGAAGCCTGCCTCAGCCTCATGCAGCAAGACCTGATTATCGGGATTCAGGACATGGGGGCGGCCGGCCTGACCAGTTCGTCGGTGGAAATGGCCGACCGGGGCAAGGCCGGTCTCATCCTGAACCTCGATACGGTTCCGACCCGCGAAGCCGATATGACCCCCTACGAGCTGCTGCTGTCCGAATCCCAGGAGCGGATGCTGATCGTTGCCAAGGAAGGCTGTGAGGAGGCGGTCACGGACGTATTTGCCACCTGGGACCTCCAGGCAGTTGTTATTGGAGAGGTCACGGCTGACGGCCTGTTCCGGACCACCTGGCGAGGAGAGGAAGTCGTCCGCATTCCCGTCTCCGCCTTAACCTCGCAGGCCCCGGCCTACGAACGTCCGGCGTCCAGACCGGCCGACCTGACGGCAAAACAACAGCACGACCTGAGCGCCCTCCCACTCCCCATCGACTATGCCGCCGTTCTGACCACTCTTCTCACCACGCCGAATCTTGCCAGTAAGGAGTGGGTCTATCGGCAGTACGATTTTCTCGTGGGCGGCAATACGGTGGTCCAGCCCGGCTCGGATGCGGCCATCATTCGCCTGAAGGAGTCGGACAAGGGGCTGGGCCTCAGCGTCGATTGCAATAGTCGCTACTGCGCGCTTGACCCCTATTGGGGCGCGGCGATTGCGGTCGCCGAGAGCGCGCGCAACCTCGCTGTCAGCGGAGCCAAGCCGGTCGCCCTGTCCGACTGCCTCAATTTTGGCAATCCTGAGAAGCCGGAGGTGATGTGGCAGTTCGTCCAGGCCATTGAGGGGATGCGGGCGGCCTGTGACGCCCTGGAGGTTGCGGTCGTGAGCGGCAACGTCAGCTTCTATAATGAAACCGATGGGCAGGCCATTCCGCCGACTCCGACCGTGGCGATGGTCGGGATTGTGCAAACGGTCACCCACCATGTTACCCAGTGGTTTAAGCAGCCGGGTGACCTCATTGTCCTGTTGGGCGAAACGCACGAAGAACTCGGCGGCAGCGAATATCTGGCCACAATCCATCATCAGGAGTGTGGCCGGCCTCCGCGGCTTGACCTGGAGCGGGAAAAGCTTCTCCAGCAGGTCTGCCTCCAGGCCGCCCAGGCCGGGCTTTTTTCCTCGGCCCATGATGTGGCGGAAGGGGGGCTGGCCGTGGCGTTGGCAGAAGCGTGTATCAGCCACCCCGACCAGGCGCTCGGAGCACGGGTCACGCTCACCGGCGACGTGCGGCCTGATGCCTTACTGTTTGGAGAGAGCCAGTCACGGGCGGTCGTTTCTGTCCGACCGACCGACTGGGAGCGTCTCAAAGCGCTCCTGCATACGAGCGGATTACCGTTTACCGTCTTGGGTGCAGTTGGTGGACCCGACCTTGAAATTGTCGGCTCGCTAAAAATTGCAATAGCGGCCTTACGCCAGCAGTGGCGAACAGCGCTGGCCCAACAGTTGACCCATGAGTAAACGCGCCACCATCTGCCTCTCTGTTGAAGGGCACGTGCACTCATTCTAAGCGGGGGAGAGAGCATGGTACACGACCCAGCCGGTGCGGTGTTCGATGGTTTCCACGAAGAGTGCGGAGTCGTGGGCGTTTATGGTCATCCAGAGGCGGCCAACCTCGCCTATCTGGCCTTGTATGCCTTGCAACATCGGGGACAGGAGTCTGCCGGTATCACCTCTTCAAACGGCCAGACCCTGCTGACGCATAAAGGCATGGGTCTGGTGGCTGATATTTTTGACGAAAAGTTGATTCGTCGCCTGGAAGGGGCAAGCGCTATTGGCCACAATCGCTATTCCACCGCCGGCTCGACGGTGCTCAAAAACACCCAACCCCTGCTGGCCAAGTATACGCTTGGCTCGGTGGCGATTGCGCATAACGGCAATCTGGTCAACGCCGAAGAACTCCGCGCCCGGCTGGAATCGGGCGGCTCGATTTTTCAGTCCACGGTCGATACCGAGGTCATCCTGCATCTCATTGCCGCCTCGCAGGCCGGGCAGCCGGTGGACCGGATTATCGACGCCTTGTCCCAGGTCCGGGGGGCCTACTCCCTGGTCTTCTTGAGCGAGGATCATATGGTTGCGGCGCGCGACCCCTACGGGTTTCGGCCGCTGGTGCTGGGCCGTGTCCGACACGCCGGCCAAACGGGCTATGTCGTTACGTCTGAGACCTGCGCGCTGGACCTGATTGGGGCCCAGTATGAGCGGGAAGTCCAGGCCGGCGAGGTCATTCTGTTTGATGCCCACGGCATGACCTGCTATAGCCCGTTTCCGCCGGCACCCTCGGCCCGCTGTATTTTTGAGCAGGTCTATTTTGCCCGCCCGGATAGCACCATGTTTGGGCAGAATGTCTACCACGCGCGGAAATCGTTTGGCCGGCAGTTGGCCCGCGAGGCTCCGGTTGAGGCGGATGTGGTCATTCCCGTTCCAGACTCCGGGGTGCCCGCGGCTTTGGGCTATGCCGAAGAAGCCCGACTCCCCTTTGAAATGGGCCTGATCCGCAATCACTATGTCGGGCGGACTTTCATTGAACCCCAATCGTCCATTCGCCATTTTGGAGTCAAGGTCAAACTGAACGCCCAGGCCGAGATTCTGGCTGGCAAGCGGGTCGTGGTGGTGGACGATTCCATTGTCCGCGGAACGACCAGTCGGAAAATTGTCAAAATGATTCGTTCGGCCGGCGCCCGAGAAATCCATGTCCGGATTAGCGCGCCGCCAACCATTTCCCCCTGTTTTTATGGGGTGGATACGCCGACCAGACGAGAATTGATTGCCGCCTCTCATTCGGTCGAAGAGATCACGCGCTACGTCACCGCCGATAGTCTGGCCTATCTGAGCGAGGCAGGCATGTACGCCGGACTCCAGGTCAACGGCAACGGCTTTTGCGATGCCTGTTTTACTGGCCGCTACCCGCTGGCTTTGGGGAGCCGGCCCAAGGGGAGTCAATTGTCGCTGTTTGGTGAGTAGATGCAGGAGCGAGAGCGTGTCTCGCTGGCCAGGGCGTGTTATCCGTCTCCAGGTCCTGGAGTCAGACTCGCCTTCACGGGCATGACCGACCAAGGGCGGACCAGGTTTGACCCGGCCCCAGAGAATCTTTTATTCTAGGCCGAAGTCTTGCTCGCACCGGTGAACGCCCGGAACTCGGCATGTCAGATCTGCCCAATCTTTTGAGCTTGCTGCGCATTGCGCTCATTCCCTTTCTGGTCTATTGCCTGACGGATACGGACCCAGTTTCGAGCCTGATGGCCGCGGGTATTTTCTTCGTGGCCTGTCTGACCGATTATTTCGACGGCTACCTCGCCCGCAAGCACGCCCAGACAACCATCCTCGGCACCTTCCTTGACCCGCTGGCCGATAAGCTGCTGGTGATGGCCGCCCTGGTCATGCTGGTGGCCAGCGAGCGTGGGCCGCGTCCACCAGCCTGGATGGTGGTGGTGCTCCTCGGGCGGGAAATAGCGGTGACCGGGCTGCGGAGCGTCGCCGCCGGACAAGGACTGGTCGTCGCCGCTGACCAGCTTGGCAAATATAAGACCCTCTTCCAGATGTTTGCCCTGCATGGATTGATTATTCATTATCAGTACGGCTGCATCGATTTTCATCTCCTGGGCATGTATTTTTTGTGGGTCGCCCTGGTCGTCGGCGTGTGGTCCGGCCTTGACTATCATGTCCGCGTGGCACGCCTCCTGCTGGGCAAACACCGGCCCCCGCCGGCCCGGCAACAACCAGAGAGGTCAGCATGACGGTCCTGGTCACGGGTGCTGGCGGGTTTATCGGGTTTCATGTCAGCAAGTATTTACTCGAACGCGGCGATACCATCGTCGGCCTCGACAACCTGAACCCCTATTATGATGTCCGTTTGAAGGAAGCCCGCCTCGCTCGTCTGACCGATTATCAACCGTTTGTCTTTGTGCGGCTCGACTTGGCTGACCGACAAGGCATGGAAAAGCTATTTGCCCGTCATACGCCTGAGCGGGTGATCCATCTCGCGGCTCAGGCCGGGGTGCGCCACTCCCTGACCAATCCACACGCCTATATCGACAGTAATCTCGTGGGTTTCCTGCATATCCTCGAAGGCTGTCGGCAGACCGCGGTGCAACATCTGACGTATGCGTCGAGCAGTTCGGTCTATGGTGCGAATACCAAGCGGCCCTTTGCGGTTCATGACAGCGTTGACCATCCGGTCTCCCTGTACGCCGCGTCCAAAAAGGCCAACGAACTGCTGGCCCATACCTACAGCCATGTGTATGGTCTCCCGACGACCGGTCTACGCCTTTTCACCGTCTATGGTCCGTGGGGCCGGCCGGATATGGCCCTGTTCATCTTTACCAAAGCCATCTTATCCGGCGAGCCGATTGCAGTCTTCAACTACGGCCGGATGCAACGCGCCTTCACCTATATTGACGATATTGTTGAAGGATTCGTGCGCGCCCATGACCGTATCGCCCAACCGAATCCACACTGGTCGGGCAACAACCCGGACCCCGGTACGAGCAGCGCTCCCTACCGCGTGTATAATATCGGTCATCCCCAACCGGTAGAGTTACTCCACTGTATCGAAGTGCTGGAACACAGCCTGGGGAAGAAGGCCGAAAAACGCCTGCTGCCGCTTCAGGCCGGCGACATCCCGGCGACCTGGGCCGATGTGGCAGACCTCAGGCGTGATGTGGGTTTCCGTCCCACCACCACCATTGAGGAAGGCATTCCGCGCTTCGTCAAATGGTATCGTGAGTATTACCGAGTCTAAGACCGGGGCGCGCCACCCGCACGGGTGGCCTGCCGTCTACGGGTGTTCGTGTGGAGCAAGCGTGGTCAGGGCCAGCGCATGGATCTCCCCGTCCATCTCGTCGCCCAGGGCCGCGTAGACCAAGCGGTGACGCTGGACCGCGCTCTTGCCGGTAAACAGGGGGGACACCACTCTGACCCGGTAATGCCCGCCGCCGGCCGCAGCGCCGGCATGACCGGCGTGGAGCGCACTCTCGTCTACAACCTGGACCTCGGTTGCGGACAGGGCGTGCCGGAGCGAGGACTCGATGCGTTCTGGAGTGGTCATTGGTCTTGCCCATGCGCAGAGGGAAAGACTGGAGCGCGGCGTTCTTTGACAGAACTCAGCCCCTCGCCCACGTCTTTGCCAAAGAAACCCAACATCTCCAGGGCGAGCGAATAATCGAACGAGGTATGCGCCGCGGCCCGCAGCCATTGGTTGAGCGACTGCTTGGTCCAACGAATGGCCTGCTGAGCGCCCGTCGCCAGTTTGTTCGCCACTTCCATCGCCTTGGGCATGAGTTCGTCCGGTGGGACCACCATGCTGACCAGCCCGATGCGCTCGGCTTCTTTGGCGTCCAGCATATCACACGTCAGCAGATAGTATTTGGCCTTGGCCATACCGACCAGCAGGGGCCAGATGACCGCGGCGTGGTCGCCGGCGGCCACCCCAAGCCGGGTATGGCCATCGGTGAAACGCGCCCGCTCCGAGGCAATGCTGATATCGGCCAGCAGGGCGACCGCGAGTCCTGCCCCGACCGCTACGCCGTTAATCGCCGAGATAATGGGTTTATCGCAATTAATCATATTGTGGACGATATCCCGCGCCTCTTTCATGGTCTGGGAGACCACATCAAGATTGCCCATTGAGCGCTCAACCACGTCAAAATCGCCCCCGGCCGAGAAGGCGCGACCGGCTCCGGTAATCACCGCCACGCGGACCGCGGGGTCGTCAGCGATATCGAGCCAGACCTTGCTCAGCTCGTAGTGCAGACGGAAGTTTGTCGAATTGAGGGACTCGGGCCGGTTAATCGTCAAGAGCGCAATGCCGTCGTTCTTTTCGATGACGAGATGTTCGTAATTTTCCCGGTAGGCCATATTGCTTCCTCCTTCTTGCTGGGCCGATAGAGGCCCCAGCTTTTCAAAGCCGGAGAGATTTGTACAGTCAGGGGCTTTGGCTGCCGTGGAGACGCTGGCCCGTCCCACGGAGTCCAACCGCGCACCGAACCGGCGACCTAGTGGGCCTCGGCCCAGTTCCGCCCAACGCCGATATCAACCCGGAGCGGAACCTTGAGGACCCTCACCCCTTCCATGCGCTCACGGACGAGGGCTTGTATGCGCGCCAACTCTGTGTCTGGCACTTCAAATAATAACTCGTCATGGACTTGGATAAGCATGCGCGTCTGTAACTGCTCCTGACTGAGCTGGCGCGCAATGGTGACCATGGCCACTTTGATGAGATCCGCCGCGGTTCCCTGGATAGGGGTGTTAATCGCGATCCGCTCTGCCGCACTGGCCAGTTGTGGGCTGGTACTCCCCAGGTCTGGCACGTCCCGACGGCGACCAAACAGCGTCGTGACATAGCCGCATTCTTTGACCTGGACCAGCGTTTCCTCCATATAGGTCTTAATCCCACCGTAGCGACGAAAATACTGGTCGATATACGCCTGGGCGGTCTTAAACGGAATGCGTAAAGTCCGGGCCAGGCGTCGCGCGCCCATGCCGTAGATCAGTCCGAAATTAATCGTCTTGGCCTCACGCCGCTGCTCACTCGACACGGCGTCTATGGGGGTCTCAAAAATCTCTGCCGCGGTGCGGGCATGGACATCCTGACCAGTGCGAAAAGATTCGACCAGGACCGGGTCCTGGCTCAGATGAGCCAGGAGGCGCAGCTCAATCTGCGAGTAGTCCGCAGACAGGAGGCTCCAGCCGGGTTCCGGCACAAAGGCCGTTCGGATGCGTCGCCCCTCTTCACTCCGAACCGGGATATTCTGCAAGTTCGGATTGCTGGACGACAGCCGGCCCGTGGCTGTCACGGTCTGGTTAAACGACGTATGCACGCGACCAGTGTCGGCGCGGATGAGCTTGGGCAAGGAGTCCACATAGGTGCTCTGGAGTTTGGCAAAGCTCCGATAGGCGAGAATTTTCTCCGGCAGCGGATATTCTTCAGCCAGACGCTCAAGCACGGATGAATCGGTTGACGAGCCCGTCTTCGTCTTTTTGCCGCGAGGCAGGCCGAGTTTATCAAACAGGATATGCTGCAATTGCTTTGGCGAGGCGATATTAAACGGCTCTCCAGCCATCGCATGAATTTCCGCTTCGAGCCGGGCACGCTGCTGCCTGAATTCGTCAGACAGGCGCGCCAGTACCCCGGTGTCCACCCGCATCCCGGTTCGTTCCATCTGAGCTAAAACCTGGACGAGCGGTGTTTCAATATCGGCGAACAAGTCGGCCATGCCTTCCGCTTCGACTCTCGGGAATAAACGGCGCGCCAGCCGGAGGGTGATATCGGCGTCTTCGCCGGCATAGCGCGTGGCCTCTTCGACCGACACGTCAGCAAAGTTCTTTTTTGCGCCGTCTGTCACCGCTTCATACGAGACCATTGTGTAGCGGAGATGTTCCTGGGCGAGGTCATTCAGGTTATGGCGTTGGGTGGGGTGTAATAGATAAGAGGCCAGCATGGTGTCCGCCAGACGATTGCGCGAGTGCAGGCCGTAGTTGGCTAAGACCATAAGATCATATTTCAGATTCTGACCAATCAGGGTCAGCGTGGGGTCGGCAAAAAGCGTGCGCAGCGCGTGGAGCGTTGTTTCTCGGAGCATGTGAGGGGCGGCATCGTCTGAGCGGTGCGCAACCGGAATATACCAGGCCTGCTGCTCTTCAATAGCGAGCGAAATGCCGACTAGCTGGGCATCAAGCGGGTTGAGGGCGGTTGTCTCGGTATCAAGACAGTAGGTTTTGGCCGCCTGGATTTTCTGCACGATGGAGTCAAGCTGCTTTGCCGTGCGGATGGTTTCGTAATCCCCAGGTGGTTCTACCGGCTCGTTCTGGGCGTCGCTTTCGTCATCGAGCGAAAACTCCCAACTCGTGTCTGTGTCCAAATCTGTCAGAAAGCGACGGAATTCAAACTCGGTGAAAAGCTCCCGGAGACTGTCGTGGTCCGGTTCTGTCACGGCGAGGTCTTCGAGCGCCGGCGTCAGCGGAACGTCTTGCTTGAGCGTCGCCAGCGTTTTCGATAGGCGGGCCAATTCCACATGCTTTCGTATCCGCTCTCCAAGCTTCCCTTTGATCGCCGCCGCATTATTCAGAACGCCATCGAGGTTTTGCCACTGCGTAATCAGCTTGAGGGCGGTCTTCTCACCAACACCAGGGATACCGGGGATATTGTCAGTGGCGTCGCCCATCAAAGCCTGCACTTCGACCACGCGGCCTGGCTCAACGCCGAATTTCGCCTGGACTTCCGCCGGACCGATACGCCGGTCGCGCATGGTATCGAGCATACTGACTCGCTCCGAGACGAGCTGCATCAAGTCTTTATCCCCGGAAACAATAACCACCTCCACGCCGTTCCGCTCCCAGCGTGTCGCCAGGGTGGCGATAATGTCGTCGGCCTCATAGCCGGCGAGTTCAAGAATAGGGATGTGATAGGCGTGGACAATATCCTTGATACGGGGAATCTGGACCCGCAACTCATCCGGCATTTTGGTCCGGTTGGCCTTATACTCTGGATAGATATTGTGGCGAAAATTCTTTCCTGGAGAGTCAAACACCATCCCCAGATGGCTGGGGGCGTACTCCGTATGGATACGCTGGAGCATATTCACAAAACCAAAGATCGCGTTGGTTGGGAATCCCTGCGAGCTGGTCAGCTTCCGCACCGCATAAAAGGCCCGGTAGATATACGACTGCCCATCAATGAGGAAGACGGGAGTGGATGTTGATGTCACAACGTCACTGCGGTAGGTGAGGGGAAAAGCGGGTGACCGGGATCGAACCGGCGACCTTGTGCTTGGCAAGCACACGCTCTAGCCAGCTGAGCTACACCCGCGTTGAGCGCATTAGTTAGAGGCTGAATCTACCACACCTCAGCCGAGAGTCAACTGCAAGTAAGGAGGAAACGTGTCCTTTATTGAAGGCTGTGTTTCCTCTTTTCGGTCGGGTCTTGGTCTGCGCCGACGGCGGTCCCGGTATGACCAAAGCCGCCGTGACGCTGGGTGGAACGGAGCGTATCGACTTCAGTCCAACGGGCTCGGACCACTGGAGCGACGACGAGCTGGGCGATACGGTCGCCCGGCTTCACCTCAACCGGTTTGTCACCGAGGTTGATGAGTACCACTTTCACCTCTTCCCGATAATCCGTATCAATCGTTCCCGGCGCGTTCAGGATGGTGAGCCCCTGGCGCAAGGCGAGTCCGCTGCGGGGACGCACCTGAGCTTCGTAATCCTGCGGCAGGGCTAAAGCGAATCCGGTTGGAATGAGACACCGCTGGAGCGGAGCAAGGACCACGCTTTCCGTCAGCGCTGCCGCAATATCCATCCCGGCAGAGCCGGGGGTCATATAGCGGGGGAGCGGGACCGGCGGTGCGCCTTCCTCCTGGCGCAGGCGCGTAATGGGCACGACAATCTCCACCCGAGAGTGCTCCTGTGGCGGTGCGCCGTTTTGCTAGTGTGCCGCGTTCTGCTCTGCCAGGGCTTCACGCCGGCTGAGACGAATTTTCCCCTGCTTATCGATCTCGAGGACTTTGACCGTAATCTCGTCTCCCTCATCAACAATATCGGTCACCTGCCGCACGCGCTCGGGCGCAAGCTGAGAGATGTGCACGAGCCCTTCTTTCCCCGGCAGAATTTCGACAAAAGCGCCAAAATCGACCACCTTTTTGACCGTTCCGGTATACAGCTTGCCGATCTCCGCATCCGCGGTGACCGCGTCAATTTTGCTGATCGCCCGCTCCATGGAGTCCCCGTCAAAGGAGGCAATAGACACCGTTCCGTCATCTTCGACATCAATTTTCACTCCGGTCTCTTCGACAATGGAGCGGATCATTTTTCCGCCTGGGCCGATGAGGTCACGAATTTTATCCGGCTTGATTTTCAAGGTCAGTATGCGCGGGGCATGTTCTGCGACCTGCTCCCGCGGCGTTTCAAGCGACTCGGCCATCTTGTCCAGAATATGCAGCCGCCCGTCACGGGCCTGGTATAGGGCCTGGCGCATGATTTCACGCGTGACGCCGGCAATTTTAATGTCCATTTGCAGCGCGGTAATCCCGGCGGCTGTGCCGGCAACCTTGAAGTCCATATCGCCCAGATGATCCTCATCACCGAGAATATCACTCAGAATCCGGACCTCTGCCCCTTCTTTGATCAGGCCCATCGCAATGCCAGCAACTGGGGCCACAATGGGGACACCAGCGTCCATCAGGGAAAGCGCGCCGCTGCACACCGTGGCCATAGAAGAAGAGCCGTTTGATTCCAGAATTTCCGAAACGGTCCGCACCGTATAGGGGAAGGTCTCGCCGAGTGGCAGCACGGCCAGCAGCGCTCGTTCGGCCAGGGCACCGTGTCCAATCTCTCGCCGTCCAGGATTCCGCAACGGACGGGCTTCTCCCACGCTAAAGGGCGGAAAGTTATAGTGCAGCATGAATCTCTTGTACTGCTCGCCAATCAGGGCATCGACCCGTTGTTCGTCTGCGGCGGTGCCCAGGGTTGAAACCGCCAGGGCTTGCGTCTCCCCTCGGGTAAAAAGCGCTGAACCGTGTGTGCGCGGCAAGACGCCGACCTCACACGTAATAGGCCGAACGTCCGTCAGGCCTCGCCCGTCTACTCGCCGGCTCTCGTCAACAATCGCCTGACGCATGATGGTGCCGGTCAATTTCTCCAGGGCAGTGGCGATGTCCTCGTCTCGGTCGGTGAACTCTTCCTTGAGTGCCTCAGCCGCTTCTTTCTTGGCAGCCTTGATAGCAGCTCCGCGTTCGAGTTTCGCCCCAATCGTCAGAGCAGTCCCGAGCTTGTGGGCGGCGGCGGCCCGCACCCGGTCGGCGAGCTCGGTGTCAGTCACCGGCTCGGCAAACCCACGTTTTGGCTTGCCAGCGACCCGGACAAGTTCGTCCTGCGCATCAAGGACCGGCGCAACGGCTTCCTGAGCGAGGAACAGCGCCTCAAGCATGGCTTCTTCAGGCACGATGCGGGCGCCACCCTCTACCATGACAATGGCGTCCCGGCCAGCGGCCACAAAGAGATTGATATCGCTGTCCTGGAACTGGCTCTGCAAGGGATTCACCACCAGTTCTCCGCGTAAGCGCCCGACCCGGACCCCGGCAATGGGCCCCCGGAACGGCACGTCGGAGACGTGCAGAGCCGCAGAAGCCCCAATTAAGGCCAACGTATCGGCGTCGTTTTCTCGGTCAACCGACAGGACCGACGCAACAATCTGGGTCTCGCAGGCGAAGCCCTTGGGAAAGAGCGGGCGAATAGCCCGGTCTACAACCCGCGAGGTGAGCACTTCTCGCTCTGACGGACGGCCTTCCCGCTTGAAAAATCCCCCAGGAATTTTTCCCGCGGCATAGGTGCGTTCCTGGTAATCGACAGTGAGCGGGAAAAAGTCGATCCCCTCACGCGGCGCGTCCGATGCCACCGCAGTGACCAAGACCACGGTTTCCCCGTACTGGACGAGGGCGGCGCCGCTCGTTTGCTTGGCAAGACGCCCGGTTTCAATAGAGAGCAGACGGCCGTAGTATTCCATTTCGATCTTTTTATACATATCTTCCTTCGGTTTTTTACGCGCCCCAGCCCTGACGGCGCAGCAACAACTCTTCCGACAACAACTCTTCCGACAACAACTCTTCCGACAACAACTCTTCCGACAACAACGGACAAAAGCAGTGAGAATGTGAACTAACGTCGCAGGCCGAGACGTTGGAGTATACTGCGATAGCGCTGTATGTCTTTACTCCGCAGGTAGTCAAGCAAACGCCGCCGCCGGCCGACCATTTTCAGCAGGCCGCGCCGAGAGAGGTGATCCTTTTTATGGATTTTGAAATGCTCAGTGAGGTAGACGATCTTTTTGGTCAGAATGGCAATTTGTACTTCGGGTGAGCCGGTATCCATATCGTGCACCCGAAACTGACTGATGGTTTCGCTTTTCTGTTCAGCCTCCTGCATAGGTCTTCCTTCTTTCTTCTTCTTTCACTTCCTGTTTCCTATTTCTTCTTTCGCCTTGATTATGCCTGTCGTTTTTAACACGCTGTTTTCTTAGTGTAAAGTTAGAAGACCCGGGCGATTTTCCAGGCTCCCTGCCCGGCGGTGACAATGGCGATTAATTCCTGCTCTGCATTCAGAATTCGGGCCGTCTCTCCGCTAGCGGGGGCTACGGGCAGTCGCTGTAAAACGGCCTGCTGACCGTGGCGAATGAGCGCCGCTTCCGAGGCTGAGACCAGAAAGGTCCGGTATGCCTGGGTGGCTGGGGCTAATGAGAGCAGGGGGAGCGGCTGTCCCGGCTGTGGGTGCTGGACCTGCGAGAGCGGGATGGCCTGGTCTATGGTGAACGCCCCAAAAGTCGTCCGCCGGAGACTCGTCAGATGGGCGAGACTGTTCAGAGCCATTCCGATATCGACGGCCAGGACCCGGATATAAGCGCCCTTTGAGCACGAGACAGAAAAGTGTATGGCGTGCGGCCCTCCGAGCGTCAGAGCCAAGTGGGACACCTGCACCCGACGTGGCTCACGCTCCACCGCAATGCCTTGGCGGGCCAGTTTGTACAGCGGGACCCCTTTGCGTTTCAGTGCGGAATACATAGGCGGAGTCTGCCAGTAGTCGCCGATAAACCGCTGCTCAATCTGCCTCAAAAGCGTTGGGGTGCAGTCTGGAACAGGTGCCGTGTTCGTGACCGTCCCGGTGCAGTCAAGCGTGTCGGTCTCAACGCCGAGTTGGAGCGTTCCGGTATAGGATTTTCGGGCCGCCATGAGAAACTGCGAGAGTTTGGTGCCCGCCCCGAGACAAATGGGCAGCAGGCCACTGGCAAAGGGGTCAAGCGTCCCGAGATGGCCAATTTTTTTGACCCGTAGCGCCTTTTTGAGAATCCGAACAACCTCCGCAGAGGTCGGTCCTGTCGGCTTGTCAATCAGCAGGAGACCATCAAATCCGGCCACTAGCGGCCTTCCTGTTTGATTTGATGAAAGAGATTTTCCAGGTGATTGACCTCATCCAGGGTAGTGTCATAGAGAAATTCCAGCGTTGGAGTATAGCGGAGTTGCAGCCGGGAGGCCACCTGACGGCGGATATAGCCAGCCGCACTCTGGAGACCGGCCAGGGCCTCTGCCCGGGTTTCGTCTTGGAGGGTGCGCACGAAGATACGCGCCAGGCGCAAATCAGGGCTCAGGGTCGCGGCAGTCACAGTGACCCCGCTGACCCTGGGGTCTTTCACTTCCCGCAAGACAATATCGGCGACCGCGTGGAGAAGCAGACCACTCACCCGCTCAGGACGACGGACAGGCATAGCACTCTTCTAGTAATGGAGAACTTCGACCTGGGTTTCCCCCAGCTCAGCGACGTGCAACCGTTCAATAAAGTGCGTCACTGCCTGTAAGGCCCCCTCAACATAGGCATGGTCGGAGCCAACCTGGCAAACGGCCAGAGCAATGGTTTGCCACTGGTCTTGCTCTGCGCACTCGGCAATAGAAACATTGAACTCGTTTCGGACGCGGCTCTTGATCTTGCGCACAACGCTACGTTTCTCTTTTAAGGAATGACTCGCATGACAGTAAAGAATCAGTCGGAGCACGCCCACAACCATCGGCCACCTCCGAGAAGGTACATGAACAGGCCGGCCGCAGACCAGTCTCCCTATTCGCACCCCCCCGCTTTCTCCAGGAGTCGGCTACGAAGCGCGTTGTTCCACTTCTTGGGAGCGTGGTTCGAGGCGCCGCGCGACTTCTTCGACCTCATACACCTCTAAGACATCACCCACTTTGACATCTTGAAAATGCTCGACGCTCGCTCCGCATTCTGTTCCGGCTGAGACCTCGCGGACGGCGTCCTTGAAGCGACGTAGCGTCGAAAGACGGCCGGTATGGACCACAACGTGGTCGCGGACGACCCGCACCTGAGCCCCGCGCGTGACACTCCCTTCTACCACCATACAGCCGGCAACCATGCCAATTTTTGAAACGGAAAAGACCTCCCGGACCTCGGCCCGACCGAGCGGATTTTCCTTATACGTCGGAGCAAGCAGGCCCTCCATAGCCGCCCGGACATCGGCAATAACATCATAAATGATGCCATACAGTCGCAGTTCAATGCCCTCTCGGTCCGCTAGCTGCGCAGCCTTGACCTCGGGCCGGATGTTGAATCCGATAATAACGCCCTTCGAGGCAGAGGCGAGTAAGACGTCAGATTCGGAGATGCCGCCAACAGAGGCGTGGAGCGCAGTCAGCTTCACCTCGTCGGTAGACAACCGGGTCAACGCATCTCGCACCGCTTCGGCCGAACCCTGGACATCGGCTTTGATAATCACCCGAAGCTCTTGCATCTCGCCGGCTTGGGCTTGCTGGTAAAAGTCTTCAAGGGAAGTCCGACTACTCTTTGTCAATTCCGTCTCACGCCGCTTCTCGGTACGGTATTCTGCAATCTGGCGCACCTTGGCTTCATTACCGAGGGCAACAAATGTATCCCCTGCCTCAGGCACTCCAGTCAGGCCAAGAATCTCGACCGGCATGGAGGGGAGAGCAATTTTCGTCTTCTGGCCCCGACTATCAATCATCGCCCTGACCCGACCATGCTCCGTCCCACACACAAAGGGGTCGCCAACCTTCAACTGTCCCTCTTGGATCAACACCGTGGCAACCGCCCCGCGGCCCCGGTCGAGCTGGGCTTCCACAATCACCCCACGCGCAAATTTGTTCGGATTGGCCCGCAGTTCCATGATGTCGGCCTGGAGAGTCAGCATCTCCAGGAGATGCGCAATCCCCTCTCCGGTCAGGGCGGAAACTGGAGCAAAGATAATGTCCCCCCCCAGGTCCTCCGCAACCAGGCCGTGGACCATCAACTCGCGCTTGACCCGTTCAGGGTCGGCTCCTGATTTGTCTATTTTGTTCACCGCCACAATGATGGGCACGTTTGCGGCCTGAGCGTGATTAATGGCCTCAATCGTCTGCGGCATGACCCCATCGTCCGCGGCGACGACCAGCGTCACAATATCCGTTGCCTTGGCTCCACGGGCCCGCATAGACGTGAATGCCTCGTGACCTGGGGTGTCAAGAAACGTCACGCTCCGGCCCTCAACCGGTACATTATACGCCCCAATATGTTGCGTAATTCCGCCTTGTTCATGGTCGGTGACATTCGTCTGACGGATTTTATCCAACAGCGACGTTTTCCCGTGGTCCACATGCCCCATGATGGTCACAACCGGCGGCCGCGGCTCAAGGGCCCCCTCATCTTCTGAGGCTTCGTGTTCGTCTTCCAGCACAGACTCCGCATCAAAAGCCACGTTCTCGACCGTATATTCAAAATCCGCAGCCACGAGCGAGGCGGTATCGTGATCGAGGACCTGATTAATAGTCGCCATGACCCCAAGGCCCATCAGCTTTTTAATGACCTCTCCAACCTTGACACCGAGACTATGGGCTAAATCTCCAACACTAATCACTTCGGAGATACGCACCACACGCTTGCTGGCCTTGGGAACTGTAATCTCGGTCTGGCGTTGCTCTTTGCCTGGAAGGATCCGTTTCTTTTTGGCCCCGCGTGCGATATGCGCCTCGCGCTCCTGGACATCAAGCGATTCGGCGTTCCGGATGACCTTGCGCTTCCTGCCTCGCCTTTTCCCACTCGCCCCTATGCCCTCCCCACTCGTCCCCTCGCGGATACCAGCATCAGCGGAGGAAGGCGGAGCGGAGGAGGGTCGGGTGAATCCAGCCGGTCGTGAGGCGGGGGGGTCAGCGAGTTTACCGAGATCGATCCGGCCCAGCACCCGTACCGGACGAGCCCCCGCCGGCCTGACCTCCTCCAACGCCGGAGGGGCGTCTGCACGGGTCTCGCCGGTGATAGGCGCTTCTGCCACAACCGCGGGTTTCGATTCCTCGGCTGGCGGGTCGCCGCTGGGCAGGACCGGGCTGGCCTCTCCTTGTTCAGCAGATTCCTGCTCTTCTTCTGGACTGCCTGTGCCGTCATCAACCGAAACGGGCAGAGACCGCTCAGCGTCCTCACCTCGGGATTCCTGGGATTCATCCCGCAATTCAGGGGGAACCTCAAAGGCCGGCGGCTCGGCCGGGAGCGGTTCGGGAATGAACGGAGCGGGATGTTGTATGGGAGCATCAAACGCGACAGGGGCAAACGTCGGCATCGGCTCTTCGACTGTTGGCGCGGTAAATGCGGCAGGAGCAGATTCGGACCGCGTAGCCGTGTCATCGTTCAGGAGTTCGATACGCCGCCGGCGTCGAATCACATTGGGGCGAATCCGATTCTCGCGGATCTCTTCCCGGGCGGTCACCACGTGCTCTTTTTGCTGATCAAGCTCGGTGACCACGCGCTCGGCAACGACTTTTTCTTCTCCGAGGACGAGCGGGGGGGTCGTAGGCGACCGAAGCGCATGTTGCACCGTGTCGGCCTCTTGCTCCGAGAGCGTACTCTGGGCCTTTCTTCCACGGAGGCCCTGCGCTTCAAGTTGAGTCAGTACTTGCCGCGTTTCGAATCCCCATTCTTTGGCTAATTCATGGATACGCTTGCGTGACATATGACCTCATCGCCGTCTCTTCAACTCGGCAGGCTGGGCTCTATCAGGGCCGCATAGCTGACCCGTGCCTCGCGGGAGCATACCGCTCGTAAGGAGCGAGACCTCTTCGTCCGTGTATTGATAAAAGCATTCACACATTCTCGACTCGCATGGAGATAGCCGCCGCGACCACGCCTGGGGTCAGGGATGAGCCGGCCTTGAGGCGTGGCTGTCAGCCGTAACAGCCGGCTTTTCTGCTCTCGACGGCCACATCCCAGACAGGTCCGAATCGGCTCAGGGTGCTTCATACGCCCTCGGCAGTTGTCCTGGTCGTCTCCGCTCAGTCTCCTCCACCAACGAGGGCCGGGGCGGCTTCTGCCCGCTTATTTGCCGCCGGCGTAGCAGCCTCTCCGGCCTGTTCGCTGAATTCGGCTTCCTGCTCCGCGGCTATTTTCTCTGCCTGCGCCTTGGCTGCGGCCCAAATCGTGGTCGCCCGGTCCGGCCCCATCCCTTCGATTTCAAGCAGCACTTCAATATCGGCACTAGCGATGTCCTGAGCCGACTTAAAGCCCTGCTGGTACAAAAGCTCTGCCGTAATATCGGCATTCGACTCGCCTATCCCTGGGATGGCATTGAGTGCTTCGAGGACCTGGACATGTTCCAACTCGACTTCTGACTCGGACCGGACATCCAGCTTCCAGTTCGTCAGACGGGAAGCCAGGCGAACATTTTGGCCCTTCTTCCCAATCGCAAGAGAGAGTTGATCGTCCGGGACGATGACTTCCATCGTATTTTCATCTTCATCCAGAATAATTTTGGCGACCTTGGCCGGCAAAATAGCGCGACAGACATATTCAGCCGGGTCGGGGGTCCAGGGGACAATATCTATCCGTTCTCCCCGGAGTTCTTGGACAACGGCTTGGACCCGCGTGCCTTTCATCCCCACACAGGCTCCCACAGGGTCAACATCCGGGTCGGTTGAGTACACGCCAATCTTGGCGCGGGTGCCCGGCTCTCGAGTGGCACCCTTGATTTCCACAATGCCTTCGTACACCTCCGGGGCCTCTTGTTCGAATAGTTTGATCAGAAACCCGGGGTGCGTGCGAGAGAGCACAATCTGGGGACCTTTTTGGGCGAGATCGACATCAAGGATATAGGCCCGGATGCGGTCTCCCTGACGATATCGCTCCCAGGGAATCTGTTCCTTTTCCGGCAGGACCGCGTCGGTGCGGCCTAGATTGACAATAATGTTGCGCCGTTCCACTCGCTGGACGATTCCTGAAAAGATCTCGCCTTTGCGATTCTTGAATTCGTTATAGATCAGCTCGCGTTCTGCTTCACGGACCTTCTGAATGACACTCTGTTTTGCCACTTGGGCCGCAATGCGGCCAAAAGATGCCGCGGGGAGCTTGCTGAGCAGCTCATCGCCAATCTGCGCCTCGGGGTCCAGCGTCTCTTGCGCTTGCGTCACCTCTATTTCGGTTTCCGTATCGGTCACTGCCTCGACCACCGTTTTAATTTCAAAGAGTTCAACCTCCCCGATGTCCTCATTAAATTTCGCTTCGATCTGTTTCTGGCCAAAGGTGCGGCGCGCCGCAGACAGCATGGCACTCTCGAGCGCCTCAACAATCACGCTCCGGTCCATGCCTTTTTCTCTACTGACCTGTTCGATCACCCGATTCAAGTCTGGCTGCATAGCGGTTACCTCGTCTGGCGGCGTCTGCTTTTCCGTTTCTTCCTCTCAGGGCTCTTCCCCGGCAGGGGGAGAGGAATATCAACATGGGCCCGCGCGACATTCTCCCAACTCACCCGCAATGCTCCTCTTTCCTGGTCAACCACGCTAATGGCATTCTTTTCTACTGCACATATCAGGCCAATGAAAGCCCGCTTCCCGTCCTGGGCCGTCTTCGTTTGTACGCGGACCGGTTGGCCCATATAGCGTTGACACTGGCTGGGACGAAAAAGCGGGCGCTGAAGACCGGGAGAGGAGACCTCAAGGGTATAGCGCCACGGCAGCGGGTCATGCACATCAAGCAAATCGCTCAGTTGTCTGTGGATTCGGGTACAATCATCAAGCGTCACCCCGTTTGTGTTTTCCAGCAACACCCGTAAGACCCAGCGGCCGTTTTCGGTCAACAAGTCTACCCCCCACAACTCAAAGCCTTCATCTTCGGCCAGGGGAACGGTCAGTGCCTCAACCTGCTGGATAATCTCTTGGACTGAGGGTGGCATATGAAAAGAAAGTGGGCTCCCGCCCACTTTCCCCCTACTTCCGGCCCCAGGCTAAACGATCCTCACCTATCACGCAAGAGGCACACTCCACCTCATTCTCTCTCTCCGCCGTTTTGAAGGTCGTGCAGGGTGGCCATATCAATAATCGTATAAGACTGCCGGCCTTGGGGAGTGACGATTTCCACCTCGTCGTCGAGTTCCTTGTGCAATAGGGCCTGGCCAATCGGAGAGTGCAGCGAGATTTGCCCCACAGCCGGATCGACTTCTTCAGGGAAAACGATTTGATATTCAACCACCTGGCCCGAATCGACCTCTTCGAGTGTGACTCGGCTGCCATAGGCAATCGAGTCTTTTGGAATACTCGACAAGTCATACAGCGAGAGTTGCTGCATCCGTTCAGTGAGTTGGGCGATGCGGGCTTGAACATAGTCTTGACGCGCGCGCGCCGCGTCATACTCGGCATTTTCGCTCAGGTCCCCATGCGCGGCAGCCTCGTGGAGGTCTTTCGGAATACGGACATTGAGTTCGTGGTATAATTCGTCCAGCTCTTTTTTCAGTTTTTTTACAATCGGTAGGTCCATAGTTCCCCCATACGGTCTCGTCTGCTGCTGGCAGGGACGTTCCGCACAAGCGCAACAGGGGTTGTGGTGACACTCGGGCACCAACCCACCTCATAGTCGTATACTTCGGCGATTAGGCGGTCAGGATATGAATCGTACAGGCCGACCCGAGGCCAATGACATGGGCGAGGCCAGCCGTGGCTCCTTCAACTTGGCGGGCGCCCCCCTGCCCTCGCAGCTGGGTCACGATCTCATAGATATTCGCGACCCCGGTTGCCCCAAGCGGATGCCCCTTGGAGAGCAAGCCCCCACTGACGTTGACGGGGATATCACCACCGAGTTCGGTCCGCCCTTCGTCAATCATCCGTCCGGCCTCACCTGCGCCACACAGGCCCAGATTCTCGTAATGCAGCAATTCTGCCGTGGCAAAACAATCGTGCAGCTCGACCACACTCAGGTCTTGCGGTCCGACACCAGCTTTTTCGTAGGCTTCTTTTGCCGCATTCTGCGTCAAGGTATTGACATCGGGCATGGTCAAGTCGCGGGCGGTGTAGGGGTCCGAGGTCAGGACGGAAGTCGCGACTTTTATCGGCTTGCTGGTAAACTGTTTGATCTTGTCTTCGGATATCAAGAGCGCCGCCGCCGCACCGTCTCCAGTCGGACAACACATATAGAGCGTATTGGGATAGGCGACCATACGGGCATTCATCACATCATCAAGCGACACCTCAACCTGGTACTGAGACAAGGGGTTGTGCACGGAATGCTTATGGTTCTTCACCGAGATTTTCGCGAAATGCTCGGCGGTCGTTCCGTGCTTGCGCATATGTTCCACGCCGGCCTGTCCAAAAACGGCTGGCATCAAACCGCTGCCCAATACGCCTTCAACGCTCTCCCCGCCGCTCCGGGCTCCACCACCGAGCAAGCCCATTTTCCCCATCTGCTCAACCCCCACGGCCATGGTGATATCGTACATACCGGACGCGACCCCGATATAGGCTTCGCGAAAGGCCGTCGAGCCAGTGGCACAGGCGTTAGCCACATTGAGGGCGGGGATACCGGTTTGGCCAATCTGCTGCAAAATTTTCTGCGCATTCATGGCGTTGGCTTGGAACAAATTCCCACACACCAGCATCTCAACGTCTTTGATTGACGCTCCAGCGTCTTTGAGCGCGCGGACTCCCGCTTCTGCTCCCATTTGGGACACGTCCTTGTCCGGGTAGCGTCCAAACTTGATCATACCGACACCAGCCACATATACGTCTCTCATAGCTTACGCCCCTTTGCCGTTATCAGCTTCCGTAATTCTGGCGTGGCCTGAAAAAGAAAGCAATAATGTCAATGGTCTCTTCCTCTCCATGCGCATTTTTTTCCGTGCGCTCGCGGACCTTCCGCGTCACCATGTCCACCGGCATCCCAAATGCAATTTTTTGCGGGTCAGGCTCAATATCGACTAAATTGCAGCGCACGCTCACCCCTTCCGGGAGGTCCACAATGGCGGAGATATACGGGACCGGAATACCGGGGGCGGACTGGTGCACAATGGAGTATACGTAGAGCGTCCCATGATCGCTGAGTCGCACCTCGGGCAGATCGCCAATAAAGGTGCACTTGCTGCATCCGACTCGGTTTCCACCGATAAAGGTGGCGGGACAAGCCGGGCATCGGTAGCCGACCAGATACGGTTTTTCGTCTGGAGCAGCCGGCAAGCGCAGCATCGGGGCGATTGCCCGTTGTCTATTTGCCATGACCAGTTCCTCTCTCTATCGGCCTGCCCCTGTCTCTCTTTGTCACGCTGTTCGATGCAGAAGGGGGTCCCCCCTCCCGCTATGGACCAGGATGACCGCCGGCCAGTCCCGGACTCATGGGCAGGACCGAGAAAATATCTGTGTTATAATGCCCCCATCCATATACGAGCGCTCCTCCCAAAACAATGCCTTGGGGATTTTCTCAGAGAGCAAGCGCACGCCGAAGGACCATCACCACCATGCAGAAGCAGGAGAGCAAGGCGTGGCTGCACCGACTCGGGGCCGCGGCGCGGATAGCACTCAGCGTGCTGTATCCGTGGCGCTGCCTCAGCTGCTCCGCCAGTCTTCCTACGGACCGGGCGTTCTGTCCAACGTGTCAGGGCCGGATTCACGTCATCCGCTCCCCGCTCTGCACCTGTTGCGGACGGCCCTTTGCCACCCGCGTCGGCCCCGACCATCTCTGTTCTCAGTGCCTACAACAGCCACCCAGTTTTCGCCACGCGCGGGCGTGGGCGGTCTATGGCACCTCAGGCGATTCGCCCCAGCCGCTCCGGCAGAGCATCCTCCGGTTTAAGTACGGACGCAATATGAGAGTCGGCAAGGCGCTCGCTGAACTCATGGCGCGTCATTTTTCCTGCACCCAGGAGCGGAGCGCAGGACAGGCGGAGCACTATGACCGCGTGCTTCCTATTCCCCTGCACCTGACCAGACTGCGCGGGCGTGGCTTCAATCAATCGCTCATCCTGGCCCGCACGATTGGGCTGCGTATCAATACCCCCATTGATCCCTGGCTGCTCAGTCGGACCCGCCCGACCCAACCCCAAACGAAACTGAGCGGAGAAGACCGTCGGGCCAATGTCCGAGGGGCCTTTCGGGTGACAACGCCCGCCCTGGCCAGGGGGAAGCGCTTCCTCTTGGTGGACGATGTTTATACATCCGGCGCGACGGTTGCAGAGTGTGCCCGCACCCTGTGCCAGAGTGGCGCCCGCAGTGTTGATGTTTTTACGCTCGCCCGCGCGGTCGATCTTTAAGTGCGTATGACGACCCCCTTGTCTCTTGGCGTGCTCATCTCCGGGGGTGGCACCAACCTCCAGGCCATTATCGATGCCATTGAGCGAGGAGACCTGCCAGCCCAGGTCCGTATTGTGGTCAGTAACCGGAGCGATGCCTATGGCTTAGTGCGGGCACAGCATCACGGCCTCTCAACCGCGGTGCTGTCTCACACTGATTTTTCCTCTCGGGAACAGTTTGACCAACACCTGAGCGCCCTCTTACGAGCCCACCAGGTCGAACTGGTCATTCTGGCCGGCTTTATGCGCCTGCTCTCGGCCCGTTTTATTCAGGATTTCCCGCAGCGGATTCTGAATATCCACCCGGCCCTCCTGCCGGCCTTCCCCGGTCTGCACGCCCAACGCCAAGCCCTGGAACGCGGCGTGCGTATCAGCGGCGCAACCGTCCATCTGGTTGATGAGGAAATGGACCACGGCCCGATTATTATGCAGGCCGCGGTGCCCGTCTATCCTGACGATACGGAAGGCAGCTTGAGCGCGCGGATTCTGGCCCAGGAACATCGCATTTATCCGGCCGCTATCAAGCTCTTTGCCGAAGGCCGGGTCGTGGTTCAAGGCCACACCGTCCTGATTCGTGACGAGCACCAGCGTCCGGCAACCGCCTTCCGGTCGCCGGCCGTATGATGAATCCGGCAAAGCCTCTCCGCCCTGGCATGAGTGGGATAGCCAGATGCCGGCCTTGCCCCAGGGCCGCGTTTCCTCTAAGGAGGGAGCGTGTCCGGCTTGACCAGGCCGGACACACGTCCTCTTCATCACCGTCTGATATGGCACACAGTCCCCACCCCGCATTTGATCGACTCGTCAGCATTATGGCGACGCTCCGCAGTCCGAATGGCTGCCCGTGGGATCAAGAGCAAACGCCGCAGACGCTCAAGCCCTACCTCGTCGAAGAGACCTATGAGGTGTTAGACGCCCTTGAGGCTGAGGACTGGGCTGAGTTGAAAGAAGAATTGGGCGATGTCCTCCTCCAGGTTGTGTTTCACGCGCAGTTGATGGCAGAAGCCGGGGAATTTACGATTGACGATGTGGCCCAGGCCATTGTCGATAAAATGACCCGCCGCCATCCGCATGTCTTTGGTGGCCTGAAGGTCGAGAGCCCCGAAGAAGTCAGTCAGAATTGGGCCAAAATCAAAGCGCAGGAGAGGCGGGAAAAAGAGCGGACAAGAGGCGGGGCAGATCAATCCATTCTGGCCGGTGTTCCCAAAAGCGCGCCGGCCTTGATCCAGGCCCAGCGCTTAGGCGAAAAGGCCACGCGAGTCGGTTTTGACTGGCCGTCGGCGCCGGCGGTCTTCGAGAAGGTCACAGAAGAGTACCAGGAATTGGCAGCGGCCCTGACAGCGGCAAATACGGAGCAGCAGGAACATGAGCTTGGCGATCTATTGTTTACGTTGACCAGCCTCGCCCGTCATCTTGACCTGGACGCCGAGTCTGCCCTGCGCAAAGCCAGTCGCCGTTTCAGCAAACGCTTCCGGTACATTGAGGAGCAACTCACGCGCAACCGGGAGGATATCCATCACACCTCACTGACGCGGCTGGAGGAATTGTGGCAAGCGGCCAAGCAAACGCTGGGGTAGGACACCCAGCA
Organism: uncultured Binatia bacterium (SeqCode); assembly: GCA_965200355.1. Classification (GTDB taxonomy): domain Bacteria; phylum Desulfobacterota; class Binatia; order Bin18; family Bin18; genus Bin18. The sequence continues at coordinate 3,799,426 of OZ241351.1, forward strand.
AGGCTCGCAGATCGTCTTTCCCACCCGGCCAGACCAGGACCACAAAACTACCCCCACCGAGCAGGAGCGCCCCGCCGAGACTCCCCAGCCGGCTGAGACGAGAACCGGTGGGGGCCAGCCAGTCAATCTGTCCGACCCACCACCAGAGCACAATCAGCATCCCGCCCGAGGCAAGCCCACTCCACAGCAGAGAGACGGCCCAGGGTCGCCACGGAAAGGCTGAAAGGCGTCGTGACAGCCGAACCGCTTGGAACCCCAGATTGGTCAGAGCCGCGAGCGAGGTCGCCGCGGCAAGACCGACAACCCCCCAATGCTGGGCCGAGAGCACGCCACTCACAGCAGCCACACCCTGAGCCAGCCAGTGCGCCTCGGCCGGCAGACTGATACCACCCATGAGGACCAGGCTCGCGCCTATTTTCGTTATCAAGGCAACCACCCCACCCCACACCGGCGTCCGGGTATCCCCGAGGGCGTACAGACAGGCCGTGACCTGACGGGTCGCCGCAACCGCCCATAAGCCCAGGGCCAGCGCTTGGAGGGCCGTCGCCGTCAGCACAACGTCCTGGGCGGAAAAGGCCCCTCTGAAAAACAGCACTGTCGTAATCGGCGTCGCCAGAACCGCCAGCCCTACCGCCGCGGGCAGGGTGACGATATTGACCAACCGCAGCGCGAACCCCAGACTGTCCTGCATACCGGCCCAGTCCCGCTGTTGGGCCTGCGTCGCCAGGCTGGGTAGGACCGCGGTACTCAGGGCCACCACAAAAATCCCAACAGGAAATTCAAACAACCGGCTGGCATACCACAGGCAGGCCACACTGCCCTCTGCCAACAGCGAGGCCAGCAGGGTGCTGATGAGCTGATTGAGTTGAAAAATGCCGGTCCCAAAGACGAGCGGCAGTAAGAGCCGGCCCATATGCCGGATGGCCGGATGGCCGGGCTACCAGCTCAGGCGCAAGGCGACCCCGTGACGGGCGAGGGCCGGCAACTGCCACAGGAGTTGGCAGACTCCACCCAGCACGACCCCATAGGCCAGACTCATCACGGGCTCGGCCATATGGGCAGACAGACCGAGCACACTCAAGATGACCGCGGCGTTAAACAGCACCGGAGCAAAGGCCGGCGCCGTAAAGTGTCGGAGCGCATGTAAGACCCCCATGACTAGGGCGGCCGCGCCAACACAGAAGAGATAGATAAACATGACCCTGGTTAAATCAGTGGTGAGCAGCAGCTTGTCGCCGCTAAAGCCGGGCGCGAAGAAGCGGGTTATGGGGTCAGCCAAGCCTATCCCCAGGCCGGTCACAACAAGCAGCAGGCCGAGGCCGGTCCCGAAGAAGGCGCGTATCATACGATTCGCCGCGTGCGACCGTCGGGGGAGATATCTGGTCAGCACCGGGACAAAGGCCGCGTCGGTTGCGCCCTCACCGACGAGACGCCGGAGCAGGTTGGGAATGCGGAACGCAACAAAGAACGCATCAGCGGCCAGGCCGGCTCCAAAGGCAGAGCCAATGACCATATCCCGCCCCAAGCCGGAAATGCGGCTCAGCAGCGTCAGCCCCCCGATCTGGCCAACCGCCCGAACAACTTGGGCGTTTTCTTCAGACCCTTTTCGTGCGGCGCGCATACGAGACCCGACAACGTGGCCTCCTCCCTTTTGCCCAGTCGTCCCCTTCAGCCGCTCCCTCTTACGCGACATTGATAAGTCTCCCCACTCATGGTAGGAACAGGGCCTCAGTCAGAGAGGAGTATTGTACGTGGCATCAGGAGAAAAGAAACGTCATCGCCAGAGCGAGGTGCGGCGCGCCCGTAACCACGCAGCAAAATCACGGGTGAAGACCCTGATGAAAAGAGTGACAGCAGCGGTCGAGAGCGGAGAGAGCGCAACGGTTGAGCAGTCTCTCCGAACGGCGGTCAGCGCACTCCATCGGGCGGGTCAGAAACGCATTATTCCCAAACACGCGGCAGACCGGTACATTGGCCAGCTCTCAAAATTGGTCCATAAACACAACACCGCCACCTCTGCCTAACCCTATCCTGTTCCAAGCCGCACCGGCCCGTTAAGGCCGGTGCTTCCATCCGGCAGGAGGCCGTCACCCAACCACGGGTAGTCGTTTCAATCCTCACCGGCCCGTTAAGGCCGGTGCTTCGCAGTTCAGCCTGAGTGATGTGCCTGCTGGCGAGTATGTTTCAATCCTCACCGGCCCGTTAAGGCCGGTGCTTCCTGACCGATCTGGACCAAGCTGCCTTCTGCAAGTCGTTTCAATCCTCACCGGCCCGTTAAGGCCGGTGCTTCGGGCAGCCCGTTACTACATGCCCAGGAAAACGGCGTTTCAATCCTCACCGGCCCGTTAAGGCCGGTGCTTCGGCGCAACGGCATTGTGTACCAGGTGACCCCGGATGGTTTCAATCCTCACCGGCCCGTTAAGGCCGGTGCTTCAGATAGTGCCCAACCCGGTATTTTGGTTGGGGTTTTTTCCTCGTCTGCGCAGACGGGCTGCGGTCTGGCTGAAACCCGACCGACAGCCTTCTTGCCTCAACGAGAAAAACGTTATTTTTTCATATGATAGCAGCAACGCGATCCTCCCCGGCTTTGTGCCTTCGCTCCTGGTTCGCGCTCAGACAAGCAGCGGGTCCTCGAAGTTCACCGCGGGATTGACGCCGTAATGTTGACAATACTCGCTTTTTGGCTCTCGTAAACGATAAATCCGTAAATTATCCTCCTTCTCGTTAATGCAGTGGAGCAACTCCCGAACGAGTTGTTCATACTGAACTTGGTTGACCAGACATTCAAAGACAGACTTCTGCACCCGCTGTCCAAAGTTCTTACACACTTGGGCAACTTTGCGTAGCCGTCTTTTGCCGTCGTCTTTTTCCGTTGCGACATCATACGCGACCAACACCTGCATGCCTGAGTCTCCTCGCGGTCGTTTGTTTCAATCCTTACCAGTCCACTTACACTGGTGCGCTTCCTCAACGATAGAGGAAGGGGAGATAGCTCTCCATATCCCCACGGAGAACACGGGCCAATAGACGGGCCTGGGTATGCGGGATAAGCCCAATGGGCATTTTCTTCTCCAATACGGGATGCTGTAACTCTTCCTGTTTGCGCTTCTGATAGGCCATAATGACTTCTCTCCGCCCTTCATCCTCAAGATGCACAGCCCCACCAGGCCGTTCGACAAAATGCTTGGCGGTGATTTGCCGACGATTGATCAGACTCAAGGCCAAGCGCTCGGCAATCACTGAACGCAGTTCTTCCATCAGGTCCAATCCGAGGGCCGGCCGTCCTGGCCGCAGCACGTGAAGAAAACCCATCTGCGGGTCAAGACCGACCCCTTCAGCAGCCGCTACACAGTCGTTCAAGAGCAGCGCATACAAAAACGACAGGAGGGCGTTCGTTGGGTCGCGGGGCGGGCGGCGATTGCGACCTTTGAGCGCAAAGGTCTTTCTCTCTTCGCGGACCATGCAGCTAAATGAACCGAAGTGTTGGCGAGCAGCTTCGCCCTCAAAGCCACGCAGTTGGTCCAGGTCTGCAACCTCGGGGAGCTGTCTGACGCTGAAACCCAAGCGGCGCGCGGTTTCTTTGAGCGCGGTCGCGTCGTCTGCGTTTTTCGTTTCGCGGGCCGCCCGCAGGACAATTTGCCGCGTGTTCTGGATTTTACCGGCAACGATATTGCGAGCAATGGCTAAGGTCTGTTCTGGGTCGGTGATTGCCTGGTGCTGCGCTCTACGGAGCAGGACATTGCCCGAGACCGGCCCTTCGAGGCGTCCCTTAAAACGGCCATTGCGGTCCAGAAAAACAACGGACCGGCCATCATCGGCACAACGGTGTAAGACTGCCGGGCTGACGAGGACGTTGCCAAAACACACCAGGCCGCCAAGGTGGTGCAGGGGCACCTGGAGCTTGGTTTCTCCTTCAATCTGAACACGCAGGGTTTCGTGGTCGAGCCGCACATAGGCTTCTGGAGTGGTCACGTACAAGGTATTGAGAAGTTGGTGCATAGGGGGCGGTCCTTACTCTTGTCCGGTGAGAAACAACGTGTCCCGCACGTCTTGCTGACGTGTTTTTGCCGTCAGCACTGAGGGGAGACACGCATCCTGCAAGGAACAGTGCGTGCAGCGGGCGTCATTGACAGCGGGGGGCAGGAGGGACGTGACCAGCATATGCCGAATGGCCGTCACGGTGTGGGCCACCTTCTCGCGCAGGGCTGGGGTGAAGTGCACCACCCGCCGCCGGCGTGAGCTGTGGTGGAAGATAGCGCCTTCGGGCACGGCCTGTCCGGTCATCTCCTCCAGACACAGTGCCTGAGCGCAGAGTTGCAGGTCGTCGTGTTCTTTTTGTCGGCGCGGGCCATGTTTGTACTCAACCGGGTAGGGAGTTGCGCCATGAAATTCGACCACATCCGCCCGCCCGGTCAATCCCAGCCGGGACGACCACAGCGGCAGCGCCCGCTCAACCCGCACGCCGGCCTCAACCGTATGCTCCGGCTCATCCACCTGCGTATGCACGGCCCGGCCCCGGAGGGTGTACAGGTTCTCGTCGAACGTCTGTTCCTGATGAATCAGGGCGCACTGCCGCGGGCAATAGCTGTAGTGCTCCAGGGCGGAAATCATGATGCGGGTGTTGTCCGCCCCTGCGGGGTGCGGTTTCTGTGTCATACGGCTATCCGACGAGTCGAGTCAGGCTGACGCCTAGGGGTAAATTATTCTCGTCTACTGCTACACGATAATGGTCAAAATCGCGCGGCACGAGAATGTCGGCTTTGAGTTTGGGTTGAATGCGCGCAAAAAGATCGTAGGCGTGGGCGTTCCCGAGTTGGGAGTCGTGCCTGAAGACATACAGCCCACGGGTTGCCATCTCCCCACGGGCTGCCGAGCGGTCATGCTCGAACATATTGGCGAGCGCTTCCCATAGTAAATCGAGGTCGGTACTGGAAAACTCCGTTTGCGTCGCGAGATGCGCTGAGACAAAGCCGTGTGCCACGTACAGACCATACGGCACGGTATGCTTACGCCCCATCGTGCGGTTGTCTCCCTCTTGTTTTGTCGCTTCTGCTTCCGTTGCCACTGCCATACGGGTAATCGAATGTTCCTGAGCAACGATAGGATCAGCCGAACGCGCAAACGTTAATTGGACTGGACCGCGCACTTGGCCACAGTTCACGCCTGTAGACATCACCGCCCCAAAGGTCCGTACATCGTAGAAGTTTTTACACATCCAGGCCCGTGCTTCGTGGACCTTGTCGCCGCCTTTCCGCTTCTTCGCGTCGCCCTTAATGAGGCCACCGGGCCGATAGCTTCATACGCGCGTTCATGCTGTTTGTTCAGGATTGCTCTCTCCTTCACATAAATTTCAAACGGTGGCTGTTCTCCTTTTACGAGACCGACATAATTACGCACCTTGCGCTTCAAGCTCACGTCCGTCACTAGCCCACGCCCGGTCTCGGCATCGACGCGCGGGAGATTGCCCGCGTCGGGGTTGCCGTCTTTCACATCGAATAACAGAACAAAGTCGTATCGGTTCTCAATTGCCATGCTTAGGCCCCTTCCTTTACATCAGTATCCAGTGGTTTGAAAAAATCCTGCCGTTGATGGTAGTAGCCAATAGCGAAACGTCCCTGGTCTTCGATCCGTAATTGGGCGGGGAACTCGCTCAGCCCCTCCATGATCTCGCCAATACGCTTCTCGAAATTTACTGCCCGCCCCCGATTCTCCAATTTGGAGAGATGGTGGTTCTTCAGCTTGAGCAAAGTCGGCAACACGGTGACTGGTGTACTCGACGCCGCTCCGTAAAACCGGTCTCGTATGGTAGCATTGATGCCGGGATTGGCTTCTTCCTGAATCTTCTCCAGAACCGCAAACAGTCGGCCCAAGCGATAGCCAATCTGTGTATTCGCTTCGTCCAGGGACATTCTGAACTCCTCCTTTATAGTCAGGTTTGCATACCGTGTCGCGCGATTGATGCAGGCTTTCATCAGGGCAGCGCGAGCATACGTCACTTCATGTTCAGCGCGAATCCGGCGCACGGCGGCCGCCAGCAGCGTTTGCGGATATGGCACCCCTGCGAAAATGCTGCGTATCAATTCGCCTCCAAGGTTTGGCGGGATGTTATCTGCCTTGCCTTGGGTTGCCACGGATACCAACAGGCGAAAGAGCGAGAGATAGGGGGGGTCACGTGGCGAGCGTTCAATAATCAGATCGTCGAAGTGTTGCTTAATCCGCCCGGCCATTTCCGCCACCGTACCGTGCTGCCAGAAACGGATGGCTATCCGCGCCGCGTTGGGAGCAAGTCCAAGGGCGAAGAACTTCGTCTGGCCGGTGTCGTTTTCCAGTAAGCCCTGGTCGATAGCAGTGTAGAGACTCCGCACAGCCCGGACATTACGGTCGGGATCGTCCTTGGGCGGCTCTCCAAAAATATCCACAATTCCGGTTTCCCACTCCGTTTGTCTGTCTGCCCAGAACACGACGCTCGCGTCTCCAACTTGTAAACGCTGAGGGGAATCTTTGCGAAGCAGGTGGTTGAGTGCGGTGGTATAGCTAAACGAGGCGTGTTTACTGATAGGTGAATTGTACCCTTGCGACTTGTTAAATGAACGAAAGGCCGGGTTTTCCACATCATTGACTGAGACGATATTGGCCCCTGACGTTTGTGCGCCCCAAACCCCCTTTATGACGATCTCGTTTTTTGTGATGGGAACTTCTTTCTCACCAGTAATGAGGCATGTTCCGTGTAGGGCGCCGGAATCGGCTAATAAGCGGGCTTTTTTATATACTGCGATGACAGCAGGACGATCTTGGACGTAAATTGGACCATCGTTCATTAGGCGAAATGCTATAATAGGATCACGTTTCTCAAAATCTTCTGCCAAGTTAAATCGGGCTAAAAGACGCCCTGTACGTCCGGGGTCGTTCTTCAGTCTTTCACAGAATATTTTTACCGCGCGAATGCCCACGTCGTGACAATCACGCAACCATGTCTCGATAGTCGAGATAAAGCTTTCTAGCTTCAATGCACCTTTTTTCCCTCTTCCAAAAACAAAGCTCGCATTATCCCAAAGAAGGTTTGCGTCTTTCCCGCTATTCGTGTGTTTTAGGGTCTGTTTACCTATAGCCGGGAGCATCACGTCCAGACCTGTGATCCTTGTTTTTTGTTTTGTAAAGACAGTCTCAACGTTGACGCATTCACCGGATTCATCGAGAACTAAGACATAGTCGATTCCTCGCCGGATCCATCCTTCTGGGGGTATTCCGGCGTCGCCCAACTCGATTATCCTTTGGTAGTAGTCATAGAGCGCAAAATCATCCCCGGACCTCCTCACTATCCCAGGCCGGAACGTTGACTACGCCATTCACCAAGCTGGCTCGAAAAAAGCGCGGCCTCGGGTCGGCAGGGTCACGATAGTCCAGGTCATACAACATATAGCCCAGCTCGCGCGTCTCGGGGATCGGTTGTGCCGGTGAATCGTCCGGGTCCACGAGCCGGAAGTCTGCCGCAAACTCGCGGCAGCCTAGATATGGCTGGTTGACGCACTGCCCTTTGGCAGCGCGGCGCTCGAACATGGTCATGAATTTCACCGCCTGATTAGGCCCGTCGTCTCTACTGGCTTCGCTGGTGTTGACTGTTCGTTTGCTCAGATGGGGGAAGTTCGGCCGGTGTAAGCTCGGATCACATAACTCAAATAGCGCATGGAGACGGTATTGCACCTCACGCAGAAACAACCCGGCCCGTTGTTGACGCTCGTCCTCGATATACAGACCCAAGTGGCCCGTGCCAGATTTCATCGCCCCTTCGACGTTGCGCGTTGAAGCAACGCTACCAACTTCATTACGGCGCAGATTGATCCACTTGATCGGCTTGAGTACTTCGATCTTCCTCACCTGCCAGCGTATCGCGGGTTTCCAGAGAACCGCTTCAAACACCGCCCGGGCCGCCCCGGGCGTGATCACGTCATAGCTGACACGTTCGACTTTCATCTCGGGTCGGGTGAAGCAGGCAAAGGCACCCCTGACTTCCAGGCAATAGGTTTTCATCTCTCCTCCCTAGCTAATCAAATCACTTGGGTCGGGGTTGGTATCGTCCACCAATACTCCAAGTTGTGGATGATACAGCACGTCCGCAGTCTGCGCGAATATGCCGGGATGGACTTCAAACACGTCGCCGTTGGCCCATAATTGCCGGAATTGCCATTCCGGCAACGACACGGTGTAGCGCTGGAGTTTGCGCATCAGCCATCGCTCCGGCCCTTCCTGCTGTAAACGGCCAATCAATACTGGGCTTTCTCCATAACGGACGAGGATACTGCGGTAGCCCGACTCGTCGATTAACCGAAAACGCTGGGCCGCGGTACGAAACTGGACTTTCAACGGGCCGTCGTTTCCTCCTTGCGGTGTGAGCAGTTCGGTGATGTCATATTTATCAAGGGAGGGGGCACGCATATAGAAATGCTCAAAATAACGGGAGAACAGGGCGCGCGTCATCAGATGTTCAGAAGTTCCTGCCAACAATGAGACGGTCGTGTCCGCTGCCCGCCGCAAAGGCCCCAGTGGCGCAGGTTGAGGTGGGACAAACACAATGACTTCACCGCGTTCCATTTCACCCTCGCGGTTACACCGTCCCGCCGCTTGAGCGATCGAATCCAGCCCCGCCAGCGCGCGATAGACCACGGGAAAATCTACATCCACACCTGCCTCTACCAGCTGCGTGCTCACTACCCGCACGGATTGACCGGCCAGCAATCGCCGCTTCACATTCCCGATTACATCCGAACGATGCTCACCGCACATGAGGGCAGACAAGTGAATGGTCTCTTCGGGCAGGCGCCGGTGAAGTTCGCGCGCGTCGGTACGAGAGTTGACTACTGCCAGGACACACGGATGTTGCCGCATCTGATGCGCGATATCGTCCCACTCTCGGGCCAGATGAAAATCTTGGGGCCATGTCACAGTGACGCGATTCAGGTTGTGATACAGCGTGTCCGGGGCGTTGATGATTTCGTGAACATTATCAAGACCCGGTAGAGTGCGTTGGAAAGTTTTCAGCGTACCCAGCGCTGGTTGGGTTGCGGTTGATAATACAAAGGTTACGCCGTAGTTGAGTACTAACACCTTCATCGCGGCGAGAATCGGCTGTAAAAACTCAGGGGGCAAAAGCTGGGCCTCGTCCAGCACCACGACGCTGTCAACGATGTTGTAGAGCTTACGGCAACGGCTGGTCCTGGCGGCAAACAACGACTCGAAGAACTGGACATTCGTTGTCACAATCAATGGGGCGTCCCAATTCTCGGCTGCCAGGCGACTCTTGACTGTCTCCTTTTCTGGATCGAGGTTGCTGTGGTGTTCGACCACTGCATCGGGAAATATGTTGCGGAAAATGTTGGCGGTTTGCTCAATAATGCTGGTGTACGGAATGGCATAAATAATCCGCCCTTCCTATGGAGAGCCGCATGTTCCAAGGCAAAGGCAAGGCTCGACAGCGTTTTGCCGCCACCGGTAGGGATGGTCAGCGAAAACACCCCCGGCGCTTCCTGTGCCTTGTCCCGACACTGCCGGAGCACCTCGGCACGCATACGATTGACCTGGGTAGAAGGAACGTATGTAAATTGCTCTTCCATGTAGGCATTAAAGCGGGGCAGTAGGTCTGGGAGCGTCAGAGCATTGAGGCGCTGTCTGGCTTTGTCTGCGTCCATAAATGCTTCGGTATCGAGAAAATCCGCGTCTACCAGGCACGAAAACAGCATACGCACCCACAAGGCGAACCCCTCCCTACCACCGATCAGGGAGGTCGTTGGTTTTGGTTGGGAAAGCAGCTCGATAGGAATGGCTTGGCTGAGAGTACGTTTCAAATGAACGTTGTCATCCAGCCGTACTTTTAACGCCGAACCTGTGGTTTCACTGGTGTGCCAATCTGGTAGTCCTGCGTGATGCCCAGCAATAAGGTAGGCCAATATCCGGCCATGTCCTCCGAATTGGTCTGTCGCGTACTGTGCCCCCACCGTGGAGTGATCAACTCGGCCAGGGTGGCCTTCAAGATGAGCGCCGGCGTCGTAACCGGACACCGATTTGATACGCCGCTGAAATTCCACGCTATATTTCCCCAGGTCATGCCACAATCCTGCCACTCGCGCCCAATCTCCACTGCCGAAGAGTCGGGCATGTTCTTCTGCAAGTTTTCCCACCTCTCGCAAGTGCTCATCGAGGTCGTGCAGAGAGAAAATATCGCCGTCACACCGAACGTGGGCCAGATGGCGGGGGGTCTTCTCGGGCGGTAATCGTTTTTCCATATAACTACGCTAGAAACACAAACAGCTAACGATATGCGCGCCCTGCGGACGAGGATTGAACGGACGGCCGGGACCTCACCTTCGACTTGGCCCGGCGAAGCAGCGGTTCCTAGAAATTATCGCCCAGACGAAACGAGACCTCACGGGCCGCCGCGGCAAAGAGGCGGCCAACGGCAAGGCGGCGTTGGGTCTCTGAGAATTGCACATCGGTGAGGCCGGGCAGGTCGGCAGGGTCAAGCGTTCCCTGCAAGAACTCAGGCGAGGTCGTTACCAGGACCTGAGGAATAGCGCTGTAATACTCCGTGACCCGCAGGTTGGTGGCCTGCCATAGGACTTGCCCGCTTCCTCGGTCGGTCAACTGGATATCGAGGGCAAGCACCATTTCGTACTCCAGGACTTGGTCGAGGCGGTCAAACGAAAATGGACGCAGTTCCAGGGTCTGGAGTTGAGCGGAAACCACCCCCTCACCGGTGTCGGTGACTCGGATATTCCGCCGTGTCCGAAACTCGCGCTCAATCGCCCACTGGAGTTCTTTTTCCACGCCGGTCTCAAGCGTGTGGTTGGAGAACTCGGCAAAGCTCACACTCTGGATGCCCTGCGGTAAGGGGGCAGTCCCCGCAAACTGATAGCCACACGCGCTCCACAGGCCAACGCCCACGGCAAGCACAATGGCCCACCCGTTCTTCATGACAGACCGGAGCCGAAGAGTTGGCAACGCGACGCTAGGCAACAACGAAATTCACCAGTCGCCCCGGCACGACGATTTCGCGCCGGACGGTCTTGCCGGCTAAATGCGTGGCCACCTTGTCCTGCTTTCTCGCCGCGTCCAAGGCCGTTTCCGTATCCGCGTCAACGGCCAGCTCAATGGTCGCCCGGAATTTTCCGTTGACCTGGACCGCAACCGTAACGGTCTCATCCTGAATGAGCTGCGGGTCGTAGGCCGGCCAGGTTTCGTATGTCAGGGTCTTCGTATGCCCCAAACGCTGCCACAATTCTTCGCCCAGATGGGGCGCAAAAGGAGCCAGCAGCAGCACAAACCCCTCGGCCAGCGCCCGCGGCAGATGCGGAGCCTTTTGGGCGTCGTTCACAAACACCATCAGGGCGCTCAGCGCGGTGTGGAACCGCAGCCCTTCAAGGTCTTCCGTGACTTTTTTGACCGTTTTATGGAAGAGGCGGGTGAGTGTTGCGTCAGGCCGAGGGGCCACCTCGGCAATAGCCGAGCGCAGGTTGCCGGTGTCGGCCACAATCAACGACCAGGCCCGATGCAGGAAGCGATACACGCCGGCAACCGAGCGCGTATTCCACGGTTTGACCTGCTCAAGCGGCCCCATGAACATCTCATAACAGCGCAGTGCGTCGGCCCCATACTCCGCAATCACGGTATCAGGGTTCACGACATTGCCGCGTGATTTTGACATTTTGTCCGTTTGGGGTTCGAGTTCCAGGTCCGTATCAGCCGGGTGATAGGGCGTGTCATCTCTCCACACCACCTGCTCTACCGGCACATAGGCCACACGCACCGGGGTTGTCGGGTCTGCCCGCAGTGCGTACTCAGCCTCCTCGCTGCCCTCGCCGACGATCTTCTCAACATCCCGGGCCGCATAGCCCTGTCCCTGCTCGTCTTGGTAATACCGATAGCTGAACCCCAGGATCATGCCTTGGTTGACCAGACGCTGGAAGGGTTCAGGCGTGGACACAAGGCCGCAGTCATACAGGACGTGGTGCCAGAAGCGGGCGTACAATAAATGCAGCACGGCATGTTCCACCCCCCCGACGTATAAATCGACCGGCATCCAGTACCGTTCGGCCGCTGTATTCCACGGCTCCGCTGTATTCTTCGGGTCCAAGAAGCGCAGAAAATACCAGCAGCTCCCAGCCCACTGGGGCATGGTGTTGGTTTCCCGGAGCGCCGGCTGACCCGAGGCCGGTTCGGTCGTCTCCACCCAGCCCTGGGCGGCGGCCAGCGGTGGCTCGCCCGTTCCGGTCGGTCGAAAACTCTCGACTTCGGGCAGCAGCACCGGGAGGTCCTGGGGTGCGACCGGCTGAGGCTGCCCATCTACATGGAGAAGAGGAAACGGCTCGCCCCAATAGCGCTGACGACTGAACAGCCAGTCGCGGAGCTTGTAATTGACCGTGCCTTCGCCGTGTCCGTTTTCCTCCAGCCAGACCTGCATCTTTTTTTTGGCCGCGGCCACATCAAGGCCATCTAAAAAGCCCGAGTTCACATGGGGTCCATCTCCGGTATAGGCCCCGGTTGCGATATCCCCGCCCTGGATGACTTCGATAATCGGGAGGTCAAACTGGCGGGCAAAATCCCAGTCTCGTTCGTCTCCGCCCGGCACGGCCATAATCGCCCCGGTGCCATAGGTGAACAGCACATAGTCGGCGACCCAAATCGGCATCGGCTCGGCATTGACGGGATTCAGGGCGTAGCCACCCGTATTGACCCCGGTCTTTTCTTTCAGCAGTTCCGTGCGGGCCAGGTCGGATTTGCGTAGCGCCTCTTCTTGATACGCCTGAACCGCGGCCCGATTTTCCGGGGTGGTGATACGTTCCACGAGTGGATGTTCAGGTGCCAGCACACAATAAGTCGCGCAGAACAGCGTATCCGGGCGGGTGGTAAAAACGTCGAAAAAGGCGTCTTCTTCCGAGCGCAGGGAGCCATCGCCCTGACACAGGCGGAAACGGATGCGGGCGCCCTCGCTCCGCCCGATCCAGTTCCGCTGCATTTCCTTGACGTTTTCCGGCCAATCCAGGGTGTCGAGTCCGGCTAACAGCCGTTCCGCATAGGCCGTAATACGGAGCATCCACTGCCGCATGGGCTTGCGGATGACCTCATGTCCACCGCGCTCACTCTTGCCGTCAATGACTTCTTCGTTGGCCAGGACCGTGCCCAGGGCCGGACACCAGTTGACCGGCACCTCTGCCATATAGGCCAGGCCGCGCTCGTAGAGTTTGAGGAAAATCCATTGTGTCCAACGATAATAGGCCGGATCACAGGTCGCAATCTCCCGGTCCCAGTCGTAGGAAAAGCCCAGGGCCTGAATCTGGCGCCGAAAGGTCTCGATATTACGGGTCGTTGTCTCACGCGGGTGGGTGCCGGTCTCAATCGCATACTGTTCCGCCGGCAGTCCGAACGCATCCCAGCCCATAGGGTGCAAAACGTTCAAGCCCTGCATCCGCTTATACCGAGCCAGAATGTCGGTTGCGGTATAGCCTTCCGGGTGTCCGACGTGCAGGCCGGCCGCACTCGGATACGGGAACATGTCCAGGATGTAGTATTTTTGCCGGTGCTGGTCGACCTCGGCCCGAAAGGTTTTGTGTTCACGCCAATAGCGCTGCCATTTCGGCTCAATGACGGCTGGCTGATAGCGGACTTTCACGCCCGCAGGCGTTTGCGCCGCGGCTCCAGTGGGCTGCTTATTCGAGCGACTCATGAGGCTGTGCTTTCTTCCCGACAACGCGCGCGATCCGATCCAGCACGCCATTGATAAAGGTCGGCGCGTCATCACTACAGTAGCGGCGCGCAATTTCAATAGCTTCGTTAATCGTCACCCCCGCGGATAAGTCGGGGTAGGCGGTCAATTCATACGCTCCGAGGCGGAGCAGATTCAAATCGACCTTCGGTAAACGGCCGATACGCCAATGCTCGGCCGCGGCGGCGATCATACGGTCGAGCTGCCGCCGCTCGCGCCACGTCCCGTTCACCAGGTCCACGGTAAACCCCCGGACCTCGACGGTCTGGGTAAAGCATCGCTCAAACAGCGCGAGCGCCTGCCGCGGCGTCACCCCGCTGATATCAATCTGATACAGGACCTGGAGGGCGTATTCACGCTCCTGGCGTCGAGTTCCACGGGCTCCCATATGACACTTACTCGATTGCCTGCAAGGCCCTGAGGGCGTGGACCATTTCAATAGCCGACAGGGCCGCTTCCCAGCCCTTGTTGCCGAGTTTTGCGCCGGCCCGGTTGAGCGCTTGCTCAACCGAGTCTGTGGTCAGCACCCCAAAGGTGATGGGGACGCCGGAGGAGAGCATGATTTCTTTAATGCCCTGGGTTATGGCCGCCGCAATATAATCGAAATGGGGCGTTTCTCCTTTGATGACGGCCCCAACACAGACCACCGCCTCGTAGCGGCCACTCGTGGCCAGCCGCTTCGCAAACAGGGGAATGTCAAACGCCCCGGGAACCAGCACCACATCAAGGTCTTGGTCCCGCGCCCCATGCCGGCAGAAGGCGTCGAGCGCGCCGGCTTGGAGGCGCTCGGTGATCAGGCTATTGAACTGCGACACGACGACGCCAAACCGCATCCCCGTCGCGTCAAGCTTACCAGTAATGATCCGGGCCATAGCTTTCCTTCTTTCCGCAGTGGTCGATCCGATTGACAGCCTTAGAGTAAGGGTTTGAGCTCAGAGAACAAATGCCCCAGTTTTTCCTTCTTGACCTGGAGATAGTGGATATTGCCCTTGTGGGGGGGCATCTCAATCGGTTGTCGTTCAGTAACATTTACCCCGTACTCTTCGAGCCCGCTGATTTTCTGCGGATTATTGGTCAGCAAACGGACCTGCGAGACCCGCAGGTCACGGAGAATCTGCGCCCCAATGCCATAATCTCGGAGGTCCTCCTCAAACCCAAGGTGGAGGTTGGCTTCCACGGTGTCCATGCCTTTATCCTGAAGGGCGTAGGCCCGAATTTTATTGGCCAGCCCTATGCCCCGGCCCTCTTGCTGTAGATAGATCACCACCCCGCGGTCTTCCTCGGCAATACACGCCATGGCGTGCGTGAGCTGTTCTCCGCAGTCGCACCGCTCAGACCCGAACACATCGCCGGTTAAACATTGCGAATGGACGCGGACCGTGACCGGCTCCTGCGTCGTAATCTGGCCTTTGACCAGGGCAATATGTTCGTGGTTATCGACTTCGGTTCGGTAGACGATGGCTAAGAATTGTCCGCCAAACGGACTAGTGATGGTCCCCTCACCCACCCGATGAATGACAGATTCTGTCCGTAAACGATAGGTCGTCAGGCTGGCGATGCTCACAATCGGCAGGCTGTGCTCTTGGGCGAAGGCTTCAATCTCCTGGCCCTGGGCAATCTCGCCATCGTCGCGGAGAATCGTACATAAGGTGGCCGCGGGTTTGAGGCCAGCCAGACGGGCCAGATCAATACCGGCTTCCGATAAGCCACGCCGTGCCAACACCCCACCCCGGTGCGCAAAAAGAGGGAAGACATGCCCCGGCATCACCAGGTCGGCCGGGCGAGCGTCAGCGCGGACCGCGGTCGTGATCGTCACTGCGCGGTCGTAGGCCGATATGCCGGTGGTCACGCCGCGCCGGGCTTCAATCGAGGCCCCAAAGGTCCGTTGGCGTCTCTCCTCATATCCCTGCCCGAGCATGGGAATCCCAAGCTCACGAATTTTTTCTTCGGTCAGTGCGAGACACACCAAGCCACGCCCGTGGGTGGCCATAAAATTGACCCCAGCCGGTGTGGTCAGATCAGCCGCCAGACACAGGTCGGCTTCCCCTTCCCCCGTGTCGTTTTCAACCAAGATCACCAGTTTTCCTTGGCTGAGCTGTTGGAGCGCTTCTTCTATTATTGGTGCTAGCGCGATTGGCATGGCCCCTCCTGCTCTGGATTGTCAGATTCCCCGGATAATCTGGTTTATCCGTTCATCTTGATGTCCGAATATACCCGGACACCACCACGTCGTTCTCACTGCGGTCTATCTGCATTGTATGGAGTTTTATTCCCTCGGCAACCCGTCCAATCCCTAACGGCGCGAGCATGGCCCGTCCATCACCGCCAAGCAGCACAGCGCCGTAAAAAAACAACAGCTTATGCACCAGCCCTTCTTGCAGAGCGGCTGCCGCTACCTGTCCGCCCCCCTCAATCAACACGTGCTTCGCCCCGCGCTGTGCCAGGGTTTCGAGCACCGGGCGGAGCCCAATCTTCCCCCGTTTTCCAGGCAGCGCCAAGAGTTCAACGCCGGCTCGCTCGAAATCCGCCCCACGGAGTCGGGCGACGCGGCGCGTTGTGGCAATCAGCGTGGCCGCTTTGGAAGACAGCCGGCACACCTGGGCTTGGGGGCTGATCCTGAGCCGGCCGTCAAGGATAACCCGCAGGGGGTCGCGTCCCCCCCGGATGCGACAGGTCAACTGGGGGTCATCGGCCAGGACCGTTTCTGCGCCGACCAGGACTGCGTCGACCTGATTGCGCAACTCGTGGACTTTGCGCCGGGAGGCCGCTCCACTAATCCAGCGGGCATCTCCACTCGCCGCGGCGATGCGTCCATCAAGAGAAGCGGCCAGTTTTAAGGTGACAAAGGGCAAGCCGGTCTGAATCGCCACCGCAAAGTCCTCATTGATCCGTTGGCAGAGTTCTTTGAGGACGCCGGTCGTGACCGCAATCCCGGCCCGGCGGAGACGCCGAATCCCACGTCCGCGCACCCGTGGGTTGGGGTCGGTCATGCCGACCACCACCCGCCCAACGCCAGCCTCAATCAGCGCGTTGGCACAGGGGGGCGTTCTCCCCTGGTGGGAACACGGTTCCAGATTGACATACACCGTTGCTCCACGCACAGGCTGGCTCGCTGTCCGCAGGGCCTCAATCTCGGCATGTGGCAATCCCGCCCGGCGATGATAGCCCTCGCCAATAGCGCGACCGTCACGGACAAGCACGGCTCCCACAACGGGGTTGGGACTCGTCCGCCCCTGCGCCCGCAGGGCGAGGTCCACCGCGCGCTGCATAAACACCTCATCCGTGTTCATGGTTTTGTCTTTTCCGGCTTCGCGCGCCGCGCCGGTTGATTCGCGTCCGTACTGCGTTCCCGAATCAGGTCCTTGAGCTCAGACATAAACTCGTCCAGGTCTTGAAAAGAGCGATACACCGAAGAAAACCGGACATACGCCACCTTGTCCAGGTCGTACAGGTGACGCATGACCTCCTCGCCAATGACCGCGCCTGAGACTTCTTTCTCGCCCCGTCCCTGGAGCGTCCGTTCGATGTGGTCGGCAATATCTTCTATGGTCGCAATGCTGATCGGACGTTTTTCACATGCCTTTTTGATGCCGGTGATGGTTTTCAGCCGATCATAGGTCTCTCGCCGCCCATCCTTTTTGACAACCAGAGGGAGAATTTCCTCAACCCGCTCGTAGGTCGTGAAGCGCCGCTCGCATTCCTCGCACACCCGCCGCCGGCGCGTGACATCCCCCTCCCGGCTCAAACGCGAATCAATAACGCGACTTTCCAGATGCGAACAAAAAGGACACTTCATAGACAGAGTGGACGGG
Source organism: uncultured Binatia bacterium (SeqCode) (assembly GCA_965200355.1). GTDB lineage: Bacteria > Desulfobacterota > Binatia > Bin18 > Bin18 > Bin18. The sequence continues at coordinate 3,816,991 of OZ241351.1, forward strand.
GGTGAGGAATGAGGGATACAGGCGAACCACGAAGCCCTTGTCACATGCCTTTCACCCGGTGGGCATAGACGGGGAACTGCTGGCACAACCCACGTACTTCTTCACCAATAGCGGCCAGTCCCCGCTCGTCGCCAACGCGCTGCAAGGCACGGGCAATGAGGTCGGCAATGGCGTCCATCTCGGCTTCTTTCATCCCCCGACTCGTCACCGCTGGCGTGCCAATACGCACCCCACTGGTCACAAAGGGAGAGCGCGTATCAAAGGGAATCGCGTTTTTATTGACCGTAATCCGCGCCTGGTCCAAAGTTTCCTGGGCGACTTTGCCGGTCAGTTCGGTCTCACGCAGGTCAAGCAGCAGCAGATGATTGTCCGTCCCGCCCGAGACCAGGTGGAATCCGCGTCGGATGAGGCCGGCGGCCAGGGCTTGGGCATTGGTGATAATCTGGCGCTGATAGGCGTGAAACTCGGCTGTGGCCGCTTCCTTGAGGGCCACGGCCTTGGCCGCAATCACGTGCATCAGCGGCCCGCCCTGATTGCCGGGGAAGACCGACGAATTGACGCTCTTGGCCAAATCCTGGCGGCACATAATCATCCCCCCGCGTGGCCCGCGCAGCGTCTTATGGGTCGTCGTTGTGACCAAATCGGCATACGGCACGGGAGAGGGGTGCAGCCCGGCGGCTACTAGCCCGGCAAAGTGGGCAATATCGACCATCAACAGCGCCCCAACCTCGTCGGCGATGTCTCGAAAGGGCGCGGCGTCAATCTGGCGTGGATAGGCACTATGTCCGGCCACGATCATCTTGGGCCGATGCTGACGCGCCAGGCTGGCAATCTCGTCGTAGTCAATCCGTTGATTGTCTTCCCGGACGCCATAGGGGACGACCTGGAAGAATTTTCCGGAAAAATTGACCGGGCTACCGTGGGTGAGATGCCCGCCGTGCGCCAGGTTCATGCTCAGAATAGTGTCTCCGGGCTGGAGCTGAGAGAAATAGGCTGCCATATTCGCCTGGGCTCCAGAGTGCGGCTGGACATTGACGTGCTCGGCACCGAATAAGGCCCTGGCCCGGTCTATGGCGAGCTGTTCAACAATGTCTACATACTCGCAGCCGCCGTAGTAGCGCTTCTGGGGATAGCCTTCGGCGTATTTATTGGTGAGCACAGACCCCTGGGCCTCCAACACCGCCTCGCTGACCACGTTCTCTGACGCAATCAGCTCAAGGTTGTACTCCTGGCGGCGCGTCTCCTCTTGAATAGCGGCGTAGACATCCGGGTCGTGCTGGGCGAGCTGACTTGTCATAGCAGGGCTCCTTCCCCTCGGCGCTGCTCACGGTCGGACCGTTCCGTTTCTCCTCATAGATGCAGAAAAATCGCAGGGCTCCAGAGAGACCACTGCGATTCTTGCGGCCTGGGATACTCCTGAGCCCGTCTCCGGCCGGCTACTGGTGGCTCTCGATATATTCGATCACGTTCCGAACTGTCCGAATTTTTTCCGCCTGTTCGTCGGAGATTTCGGTATCGTACTCCTCTTCCAGCGCCATCACGAGTTCGACGATATCCAGAGAGTCCGCGCCAAGGTCTTCGATAAACGAAGAATCCAGGCTCACATCGTCCTCACTCACACCCAGTTGTTCGCAGATAATTTCCTTGACACGTGCCTCGGTCGAAGCTGCTGCCATAGCCGGGACCTCCTCTCTCCCTGCGCTCGGCGGCATCTGAGGAGTTGGCCCAGCCAACTCCAGTTACATATACATGCCGCCATTGACGTTAATAATTTGTCCAGTGATATAGCCGGCTCGGGGGTTTGCCAAGAACGCGACGGTATCGGCAACTTCCTCAGCCGTCCCCCAACGGCCAGCGGGAATATGGCTCAGATATCCTGTTTTCGCCTCTTCTGGCAAGGACCTGGTCATATCGGTCTCAATAAATCCTGGGGCAACGGCATTGACCGTAATCGACCGGGAGGCAAGCTCTTTCGCCATGGTCTTGGTAAAGCCAATAATCCCGGCCTTGGAGGCCGAATAGGCCGCCTGTCCGGTATTCCCGACTTGGGCAACAACGGACGTCAGATTGATAATCCGGCCAAAACGCTGCTTCATCATGGCGCGGGTGACTGCCTTCGTACAGCGAAAGACCCCGGTCAGATTGGTGTTGAGCACCGTTTCCCACTCGTCTTCCTTGAGCCGGACCAGGAGCGTATCAATCGACAGACCGGCATTATTGACCAGAATATCGATCTTTCCCTGCCGCTCGAGAAGAGCTCGGGTGGCTGTTGTGACGGCAGCCCCGTCTGCAATGTCAAATTGGCAGACTTCGGCCCGTCCGTTCCGCGCCTCAATACCCGCTCGGACCTCCTCGGCCGCGGTGTGGTTCTGCACATAGTTAATCACCACGGTCGCCCCGTCTCGCGCCAGACGTTCCGCGACCGCCCGGCCAATGCCACGCGAGGCCCCGGTCACCAGGGCGACCAGCCCGTCCAAACTGCCGCGTGCCTCCATACCCATTATCGCGCGAACTCCAGGCCCGCGGCCACGCTATCGGGGTCGCTCACCGAAACGCACCGGAACTTGCGGTCCATGCGTTTGAACAAGCCGCTGAGGACGCGCCCCACCCCCAGTTCGACCGCCCCCTCACAACCGAGGGCTCGGACCCGCTGCATACTCTCTTCCCAGCGGACAGGCGCCGTGACTTGTTGGACCAGCAGGGATTTGACCTGCCCCGCAGACCGATTGACTTCGGCGGTGGCATTGGCGACCACACCCACCCTCAGAGGCCGCACCGTTTTTGGTTCAAGGACCCGCGCCAGCCCGTCCGCGGCCGGTGCCATGAGGGCACAGTGAAAAGGCGCACTCACCGCCAGTTCAACCGCTCGTTTTGCCCCACGTGCCTTGGCCCCAGCCACCGCTCTTTGCACCGCTCCGGCATGACCGGCAATGACGACCTGACCGCCACCGTTCAGGTTCGCCGCAGAGACCACTTCGCCCTGGGCCGCTTCCGCACATACCTCTCCGACAATCTGCTCAGACAGGCCGAACAGGGCTGCCATCGCGCCCACCCCAGGCGGGAGCGCGGCCTGCATCAGCCGGCCGCGCTCGCGTACAATACGGACCGCATCGGCGAAGTCCAACCCGCCAGCCGCGACCAGGGCCGAGTACTCACCCAAACTATGGCCGGCGACGCACACCGGTTGCAGGTCCACCTCCTGGGCCAGCACACGCCAAGCGGCAACGCTGGTTGTCACAATGGCCGGCTGCGTGTTGTGGGTCAGGGTCAGGTCTTCTTCCGGTCCCTCAAAACACAGCCTGGACAGGGAAAACCCCAGGGCGGCGTCTGCCTCGGCAAACACCTCAGCCGCCACCGGAAAGCGCTCGACCAGCGTCCGCCCCATGCCGACCGCCTGAGAGCCTTGCCCAGGAAAAAGAAAAGCCAGCGGACGACTCATTCGGCCGGCTCCAGCGGCTCTGTTGCGTCGCGGTTATCCAGCCGCTTGCTGGGACCGCTCTTGTCAGGCACGGCGCGGGTGCCGGCCTCTGCTGCGGCGTCCTTGGTGGAGCGGAGTTTCTGGCGGAGTTGCGACCATATGCTCCGTCCGCGGTCGTCCCCGGCAGTCAGCCCTTCTCGGCCTGGCAGCGTCTGCAAGCTGGTGGTGATATGCCGGTTCACTCCGCGCTGGAGCGATTCGTGGGCAACCCGAATGGCGTTCTTGATCGCCTTGGGCGAGGACGACCCATGCGCAATAATGGTCACGCCGTCCGTTCCCAGGAGGGGAGCGCCGCCGACTTCATCGTAATCAATGTTGGCGCGCAAATCGGCAAACGAACGCTTGAGCAGCAGAAAGGCGATCTGGCCGCGCCAACTCGACGAGAAGAGGGAGCGGAGCTGGCCTTGGGTAAAGTCATAAAATCCTTCCATTGTCTTGAGCGCGATATTCCCGGTAAATCCGTCGGTCACGGCGACATCGACCCCGCCGTTATTGAGCTCCCGGCCTTCAATATAACCAATATAGTTCAGGGGCAGCCTGGAGAGGAGTGTGTGGGCGGCGCGTGTGGTTTCGGTCCCTTTTGAGTCTTCCTCGCCGTTACTCAGGATGCCAACCCGAGGACGAGGCACACCCCGCACGACCCGGGCGTAGACTTCGCCCATAATGGCAAACTGCACCAAGTGCATGGGCTTACACTCAACATTGGCCCCGGCGTCAACCAGACAGGTCCGGCCGGTCAGGGCCGGCACGACGGTGACAATAGCCGGGCGGTCCACATCCGGCAGGCAGCCGAGCATAGTGACCGCCAGCCCAAGGACCGCGCCCGAATTCCCAGCACTCACAACCGCGCCGGCTCTGCCATCTTTGACCTGTGTAAAGGCGACCCGCAGGGAGGAATCACGCTTGCGACGGAGGGCGGCGACAGGAGAATCGCCCATCTCAACGACCTCGCTCGCGTGCTGGACCACAAGCTGAGAGGATTCTTGCTGTCCATTCCGGCTGAGCTCGTGGCGAATCTTCTCCCGGTCCCCAACGAGGAGCAGTGAGACCCCGTACTCCTGGACGGCTTGGACGGCTCCGGCCACCGCGGCCTGGGGGGCGAGGTCACCTCCCATAGCATCTAGTGCGATAAGCATAGTGGGCTGCTCGCCGCCGTTCTTCCGTGAGTCGGAAAGCGATCTTCCTCAGCGTAGCGGAAGCTATTCTTCTTCAATCGGCAGAATTTGTCGCCCGCGGTAATAGCCGCAGATACCACAGATACGGTGGGGCAGAACCGGGTCCCCGCACTGGGAGCAGATTGACCACTGCGGGGCGACGAGTGCGTGGTGAGAACGACGTTGGTTGCGTTTTGACTTTGATGTTTTGCGTTTTGGTACGGCCATAGCTCTCTCTTCCTCATATCAACACACGCTAGGAGTGGGCTTTTTCCGTCTTCTGAGACGACACTCGCGGCGTGGGCAGGCGGAGGGTCGCAAGGGCGGCGAGACGCAGGTCTGTCCAGCCGGACGGGCAGGAGCACTCCTCGCCATTGAGATTCACCCCACACTGTTCACACAGCCCTTTGCACGTCTCCTGACACAGGGGATAACTCGGCAGCGATAAGAAAAACTGTTCTCGGACCAAGCGTGATACATCAACCTGATCTCCACTGTAAAAACTGGCGACCAAGTCTTCTTGGTTCAGTTCGGTTTCGCGACCAAGCACCGGCTGCGGACCGGCCGGCAGGAGCACCCAGGAGAAGGGACGACTCAATGCCAGCGGAAACTCTTCGAGGCAACGCGCGCATTGCCCCGCAAGATCACCGCTCAGCGTGCCATCAAACAAGAGGTCTTGGCCGGAACGCATATAGCGCAGAGCAACTCGCAACGGGCCCGTCAAGCGATACTCGCTCCCCTCCCGCCCCGGACAGTGGCTCAGGGAGCGGTTCAGCGTCTGAGCATCTTCCTCAAACTGTATTGCGGTCGGGGACGAACCGATATTTTCAATGAGGATTTGCACGCAACACCTACCCGAGGGCAATGTATAGTATGAAACCAGCCGCAATGCAACGCGGCCCTACACCCTGGTCTGAGCGCACAGTTTGCCCGGTAGCCGACTTGTTTTGACGCTTTTTCGACTTCAGATTCGTTGCCGTCGCACGCGCTCGCAGTATATGCTGCCCACCCCATGCCCCTTTTGTCTCACATTATCGGCCTCGTGCTGTGCATCGTGTGGATATTCAGCCTGTGGTTGCTCCTGGCCGGCCGGCGCTGGTTTCCCTCGCGCAAGCCGCTCCGGCCTTTGGCACTCCTGGGTGGCATGTTGCTTTTTTTCGTTTTGAGCCTGACCGGGATGGTCTTTCTGCAGCTCCTGTTCTCAAGTTGACACTGGGCGGCCTGGCCTGGAAAGCGCTACGCGATACGGATCGCCGATGAGTATCCCTAATCCAGCGTATGCTGGGCCACCAATTCCCGATTCCAGGTCGCATCGCCAAACGTCACCTCTGAGCCCTTGGCGCGCTTGAAATAAATATGCAGGTCGTGCTCCCAGGTAAAACCAATACCACCGTGGACCTGTATCCCCTCGCTCGTTACCTGCCGGTAGGCATCGCTGCAATACGCCTTGGCCATCGCCGCGGCCAGCGCAGCATCGGGCGCATTATTGGAGACGGCCCAGGCCGCGTAATACGTGGCCGACTTTGCCCCCTCAACCTGTACCAGCATATCGGCGCATTTATGCTGGATAGCCTGAAACGATCCGATGGGGCGGCCAAACTGCTCGCGCACCTTGGCGTATTCCACACTCATGTCCAGTACCTGTTGCGCCCCCCCACACATTTCGGCGCTCAGAGCCACTTTGCTCTGATTCAGGACACGGGACAAAAAATCCCAGCCCTGTCCGGGTGCCCCCAGCAGCGCGTCAGCGCCGACGTGCACCTTGTCCAACACCATCTCACACAGCTTGCGCGTCTGATCCATGGTCTTGAGCAGACGGGTTCCCAGGCCGGCCTGCCCGCGGTCAAGCAGAAACAGCGTCACCCCCTCAGACGTGCGCGCAGCACAGATAATGTAATCGACAACGTGAGCGTCCGGCACGAATAATTTCACCCCGTTCAGCACATACCCACTGCCATTCTTGTCCGCACTGAGGGTGATGCCGGTCTCGTCCCAGCGGGCATTTTCTTCGAGGCAGGCCAGGGTCAGCGTGGTCCGCCCGGACGCCATACCGGGCAGCAGGGCTTTTTTCTGTTCTTCACTCCCGGCCGCTTGCACGCACAGCCCGCCCAACGCCACCGTCGAAAAAAAAGGGCCGGGCAGCACACCCTTGCCCATCTCTTCCAGCACAACGACCAGATCGACCAGGGACAGCCCGGCCCCCCCGTATTCTTCCGGCACGATCAGCCCCATCCAGCCCAACTCGGCCATCTTGTTCCAGACCTCATCCGCGTATCCCCGTTCGTCCTCCATCATTTGACGCACATAGGACATGGGGCACTCGTTCCGTAAAAAATCAGCCGCGGACTGGCGCAGGATATCCTGCTCTTCACTAAACCCGAAATCCATGACACCCCCAGAAAAAAGAACGAGGACTGAGTAGCTCCCAGTCCTCGTTATCATCCCGTCCCGTTTGCTTTAGCTGTTGGCCAAAATCGTCACACAGCCCACCGAACCCGGACCACCCAGATTATGAGCCAAGCCTACTTCGGCATCTTTGACCTGTCGCTCACCGGCCTTATCCCAGAGGTGCTGCGACACTTCGTAGATCATGCGGATGCCGGTCGCGCCAATGGGATGCCCAAACGATTTCAGCCCACCCGAAGGGTTCACCGGAACCGCACCGCCGTCAATGTCCGCCCGGCCCTCGGCCACATAGCGCCAGCCCTCGCCTTTTTTGCAGAGGTCAAGGTCTTCATAGTTCAGAATCTCAGTGATGGTAAAGCAGTCGTGGCATTCCACCAAGTCAATATCCTTGGCGGTCATCCCGGCTTGCTCATAGGCCGATTGGGCCGCCTGAGCCGTAGCGGGAAAGCCGGTGTAGGCGAAGCTCGGTTTCATATACGGCTCACCTGAGGTGACGGATAAGCCGATGCCTTTGACTTTCACTGGGTCAGGCCGAAACGAGCGCGCCAGTTCTTCCTTACAGATAATCACTGCCGCAGCCCCATCCGTCGTCGGGCAGCAGTCGAGCAGGCCGAGCGGGCTACAGATCAGCGGCGCGTTGACGACTTGGTCTTCCGAGACTTCCATCCGAAAATGGGCTTTGGGGCTCATCGTCCCGTTATGATGATTTTTGATGGCGACTTTGGCCAAAGCCGTCTTATCAATGCCATACGTCTCAAAATAGCGGTTGGCCGCCATGGCAAACAGCGATGGGGCGGTTGTGCCATAGCCCACAACGGGATGAGAGCCAAACGTCCCCAGACCACGCTGGCCGGAGTCACGCAGCTTCTCAAAACCCAAGGCCAGGACCACATCATACATCCCGGAAGCAACGGCCATGCAGGCATTCCGAAACGCATCCATGCCCGAGGCACAGTAGTTTTCGACGCGGGTAATCGGGATGTTGAACAGCTTGAGCGGGTCGGCCAGGGCGTTGCCGGCGCTGGCTGAGCTGAGCGTCCCGACCCAGGCGGCCTGAATCTGACTCGGATCGATACGCGCGTCCGTATAGGCGTCAAGGGCCGCCTCGACAATCATATCTTCGGCGCTCTTGTCGTAATTCTCACCAAACTTACTACATCCAGCCCCAATCACCGCTACCTTGTCTCGAATATTCATACTGCCTCCTTTCAAGGGTGTTGTGTCCCGCCGGCCTGAGGCTATGCTGCTGGCCGGGCCTTCCAGAAATAATTTTTGATCCCATAGCCTTCATGATATTTCCGAAATGTCAACTCAAGCGGCATACCGATTTCCACCCGCTCGGCCTCGCAATCCGTGAGCTGGACAAAGACGCGACCGCCCCCCTCCAGGTCAACCACCGCGTGCGTGGTGGGCGGGTCTGGCGTCTCGGTCAGATAGTCGTTCGTAAAGGTAAAAAGCGTTCCCCGCCGTGACAGCTTCACCTCTTCCAGCCCGTCACGATAACCACATTCCGTACAGATACGATGAATAGGAAACTGAACGACGCCACAGGCCGGGCATTTGCCGCCGTACAGGGGCAGAATCTGCTTCTGGTCACGCAATAACACCACCGGGGTGGATTCGTCTTCCGTCGTGTAATCCTTCCGAATCAGCTTCCGAAAACGGGCGTATTTACCGTAGGATTGCAGGGTCCGCTTCACCTCGATCTGCGAGTACACGCTCCGGGCCACCTGAAAATCCGCAATCTCGTCCGTGACTCGAAACAGGGCGGCATCACCCCCATCCCCATAGCCGGCAACAAGGATCAGGTTGCCCGGCTGGGCCCGTTCAAGCACCGCCGCCAGCAGGACCAATGGCTGGGCGGTCCCGGCGTCCCCAACCGTATTCCAGAACGTTTCCTGCACCTGGCTCTTCATATCAAACCCCAGGCCGCGCAGAGCGCTCCGCAGGGCCTTTTGGGTGGGGGCGGCAATGGCCGCGTTGGTAATATCTTTGGCTTCGAGATTGCATTTTTGCAGCAGGCCCCGGACGGTTTCTGCAATAAAGCGGTTATAGCCGAACTTGTTCTCAAACCCGCCCGGAAACGACTTGAGATAGCCCTGCTCTTCGGTCCGCCAAGTCCCGAGAAATTCCTGGCTGAGCGTATGGGTGCCAACCAACTCGGCGATCACGTTTTCCGAACCTATGACCAGGGCCCCACCGGCGTCGCCGTAGTTCTGTTCCTGTAGCGTATCCGGCTCCCCCATGCGCGCGTCGCCAGCACACACCAGGAAGAGTTCCCCCGCTTTGGCCAAATCCAGGGCGGTTAAGAGCGCGGAGGTGCCGGCGCGCAATGAATCCGTAAAATCCAGGGTCCGCAGATCTTTGGCCGTGTCCAGGACAGTGGCAACCGTCGCCGCGGCCTGCTTCTCTCGATAGGGCGAGGTTGTTGAGGCGAAGAATATCCCGGCGACCGCCTTCGGGTTGCGCTCACCCAGGGCGTCGATACTCGCATTCATGGCCAGGGTCAGGCTGTCCTCATCAAAACTGGCCAGGGCGCGCTCCCCGCCTAAGGACGGGCCGTCCCACTCTTTGGCGATCACATCGCGCGGAAGCCGATACGAAGGAATATACGACCCATACGAAACAATGCCGACCATATACAGCGCTCCAGTTTCTCGTGTCCCGTGGCTTAGTTGAGCCGACTCTCGGGGATGCCCGCGCGTGTCATGCAGCCGTCTACCTGAAGGTTGACGCCATTCACATATCCCCCAGCTTTTGAAGCCAGGAATACGCACGGCCAAGCCACTTCGAGGCCCGTCCCAAAACGATTCAGGGCGGTTGAGCCGGTGGCTTTATCTTGCAATTCCTTGGTTGGCCACAGGACTTCCTTGACCCCGGGGGTTTCAATCGGACCGGGCGAGATGCAGTTCACCCGAATCCCATAGTCGGCCCATTCGATAGCCAGGGAGCGGGTCAAATTGATAATCCCCGCCTTTGCCGCCCCATAGTGCGACATCGTGGCCGAGCCAAAGACCCCGGCGTCAGACGAGATATTGATGATACTGCCGCCGGTCTGCTTTTCCATCATGACCAGGGCCGCGGCCTTGGAAAAGAGAAAGGTGCCGTTCAGATTGATCGCCACGATGGCGCTGAACCCATTGGCCGAAATCTCGTGGGCGTTCGCCACAAAGCTCGCCCCGGCGTTATTGATGAGAATATCGACCCGCCCCCAGTTCTGGACAGTTTTCTGAATAACCGCCTCAACCTGCTCGTTTTTGCGCACATCACACACCACCGTGTCCACTTCGCCACCGTCCTGCCTGATTCCTTCCGCAACCGGGCCTAAGTGGTCCATCGTCCGGCTGGTAATCATCACCGGCGCGCCCCGGCGGCAGAACTCCGCCGCGATTTCCGCCCCGATTCCAGTCCCACCACCCGTGATAACGGTGACTTTCCCCGCAATATCAAACGCCGCATCGGTCATGTCTCGTTTACTCCCCAGTGTATCAGCCAAAAACGCGCAGCCAGCTCTGGCCGCCGTCCGTCGTGCGCAGGATGGCTCCATACCCGCCCACAATCCAGCCGTGGTCGGCGTCGTAGAAATCAACCGCCCGCAGCCAGGTCGCAAGAGGCATCCCCACGCTGGTCGGTTGCCACTCTCCGTTCTGAAGGCGCAGCACCCGACCGGCTCCGCCCACGATCCAGCCGCCGTTGTCAGTCCCGACTAAATGTGGCGCGTATAGGGGCTCCGTATCGAACAGAGCGCCATCAGCCTGGCCGATAAAGGTCCAGTGCTGACCCGCATTGGAGGTGGTCGCAACTTTCCCCTCAAGGCCAACCACCACGCCATTGTTCGCGTCGGAAAAGGAGAGTCCAAAGAAGGTGGGAAGATGTAAGGCATCGGTAAAGCCGGCCTGCCCGAGCAGGCTGTTCTGCTGCTCCAGCCAGTGCTGCCCGCCGTCTGTGGTGTGGTAAATTTTGCCAAACTCGCCCACGATCCAGCCCCTCTTTTCGTCCAGAAACTGCACATCGTAGAAAATAGGGTCCACCAGCGCCAGGGTGGCGTCTGCCCCGACTCCTTCGAGCGAAGGCTGGATATAGCCCGACTCCCAGGACTCACCCCCATTGGTCGTTTTCAGATACGTTGCTCGGTCGGCCGCGGCCCAGCCGTGGCGGGTATCGACAAAAGAAATTCCGAATATCGGATCAGTCAGTTGGCTGTCCTGCGGCTGCCAGGTCTCGCCCCCATCTGTGGAGTGCAGTATCACACCGTCCTGCCCGCTGATCCAGCCGTGCCGCTCATCAGGAAACGCAATGCTGTACAGGGCCGCATTGGTTCCACTGTCCTTGGCCTGCCAGCTTTGGCCACCATCGGCGGTGAGGAGGATTTTGCCGGCATAGCCGACCACGATGGCCTTCTCAGCCGAGAGCGTCTCCACATCAAAGAATTTATCTGTCAGGGCAATCAGATTGGTACTCAGCGGGGCTTCCTCAATCGCGCCACGGCACGCTGAGAAGAGAACAAGGGCGCACACAAGGGTGCGCAGCAGAGGAATACGTCGCATATCGGCCTACTTCCGCTGGCTGAACTCACTGTCTACCCTCTTCCCCCGCGCTTTGCAATGTGGCTGCGAGCGGCTGCCCGTTCCACCACCCTTCCGATTGAGTGGTGATTTGGTATAATCCCGCGCGATTTAATCGGCACACCAAATCAGCACACCAAGAGAGGTAAGGAGGGAATATGACCCCAGCAAAAATCACATGGACCCAGATTGATGAAGCCCCGGCATTGGCAACCTTCGCGCTCCTGCCGATTGTCCGGGCCTATACCACAGGAGCCGGAATTGAGGTGGAAACCAGCGATATCTCCCTGGCCGGTAGAATCATCGCCAACTTTCCCGACAACCTGACTGAGAAGCAAAAAATTCCCGATTGTCTGACCCAACTCGGAGAAATGACGCAAACGCCCCAGGCCAATATCGTCAAACTGCCCAATATCAGTGCCACCATCCCGCAACTCAAAGACGCGCTCAAAGAGTTACAGGCCAAAGGCTATGATATCCCCGACTATCCAGAAGAGCCCAAAAACGACGCGGAACGCGCGCTCCAGGCGCGTTTTGCCGTGGTCCTCGGCTCGGCTGTCAATCCGGTGCTGCGCGAAGGCAACTCCGACCGCCGGGCGGCCGCTTCGGTCAAAAAATTCTTTCAGCAGAATCCCCACAAGATGATGCAGCAATGGCCGGAGAGCGGCTCCAAAGCCCGGGTGGCCCATATGAGCGGCAAGGATTTTTACGAGAGCGAGCAATCAACCACCCTGGACACGGCGACCCAGGCACGGATTGAGTTTGTTGCCGCTGACAGCAGCGTGACCGTCCTGAAAGACGGCCTGGGCCTGCTTGCGGGCGAGGTCATTGATGCCTCCGTCATGAACGTCAAGGCCCTGCGCGCCTTCTATGCCGAGCAGATGGATGCGGCCAAGAACGACGGGGTGCTGCTGTCCCTGCACCTTAAATCGACCATGATGAAAGTTTCCGACCCCATCATGTTCGGCCATTGCGTGTCTGTCTATTTCCAGGACGCGCTCGACAAACATGCCGAGGCACTCAAGGACATCGGGGCGAACGTCAACTACGGCCTGGCCGATGTGCTGGCCAAGCTCGACCGCCTGCCGGCCGAGAAAAAAGCCGAGGTCGAGGCCGACATTGCCGCGGTGTACGACAAGCGACCGGCGCTGGCGATGGTCAACGCCCGCCGTGGCATCACCAATTTGCACGTCCCGAATGACATCATCATTGACGCCTCCATGCCCAACGTCGTGCGGGATGGCGGTCGGATGTGGAATAAGAACGACGCACTCCAGGACACCATCGCCCTGGTGCCGGACCGCTGCTATGCCACCATGTACAAGGAAATTCTCGA